>PDRH01000074.1 GCA_002748015.1 Bacteroidota bacterium
CGGCGGGTGATGGCGCTGGGCGTGTATACTGCTCCGTCCCTATGCCCGTTTAGCTTCTCGAATATCAGGCCGAGGACGGGGGCGGAGATGAGCCGCTCGCTATCCTTCTGGTCGTTGGAGAACCGGTAGGAGGCGAGGAACTCCAGGAGGTAGCTCAGCAGGGGTTTTGCCCCATTCCGCTGCCCGCTGATAAGGGTGCTGCCCCGGTAGATTTGCAGGTTGTCGTTGTGCAGTATGGAAATCAGGTGGCAGTGCTCCTCCTCCGTCTTGTCGAAGAGCGAGCTGTTGAGGTAGGGGTGGTGCTGAAATCGTTTGCGGTTGGCGGCCGAACGTTCCTCTATAGGCTTGGCTAGTACTGAGAAGAAAAGCTCCTTCAGCTCGGCGAAGCTGGCGCACTGCAGCAGGTCGAGCTGCTTGTCCTCCAGGTACCCCCGTAGTAGCCCCTCCAGCAGCTTGATGAAGAGCAGGCGGTTAATCCAGGTCGTCGTCAAAGAGAAGGCCTCATCCTCGGGCACATCGTGGTCGTCCATCAGCTGGGTAACGATGGCGCCCTGAACCCTGTTGGGCCTGATGATGGAGTTCTTCTCCTCGAGGCCCATGATGTAGAGCAGCTCCTCGTAGAACTGCTGGTTGAGGGTGGCACTCTTGTGCGTGCTACGTTTGATAATCAGCATCCTTCTGTAGGCCTGGTTTCTGCGTTTTAAGGAGGGCGTTCTGCTTGCTATCCGCAACTGCTATTCCATGTAGTTCGTTTTTGTTCTCTACAAAGGTACGGAATAATCGTCCATCTGACCACATAAATGGGGATGCCACCTTCCGGCGACACCCCCACCGCACAAACCTCCCAATAGGCTATCTACCTTAGCCTTCTCCCCCAAGCTCCCTGTCTACCTCCAGCACCAGCTCCTTCATCCGTTCGAAGTTTTTGTGTAGATTGATACGTACTGCGTTGCGTGATAGCCCAACGTAGCCAGAGCAGCTCACGACCCGTAGCCCGTGCCGTAGCATCGCCTGCTCTAGGTCTACATCCTCATCCACGTAGTACATGCCGATGGGAACCTCCATGGCAGTATGCCCCACCTTGATGTGCCTCAGCGAGCCGATCAGCTCTGCCTTATCGGCCAGCGACCGCTCCACGGCATGGTGCTCCCACCCGCTACGCAGCAGCTGGGGGGCCAGGTAGTTGGCGAGTCCAGTCGTTGCGAAGGGGATGTTGACCTTCTCGAAGATGCGCACGAAGCGCTCCCCTGACATCAGGTAGCCCATCCGTAGACCTGCGCCACCAAGCCCCTTGGAGAGCGTCCGAGTTACGCACAGGTTGTCGTAGTGCTCGAGAATTTGGATGGCGGAGTTCGCATTGGCCATGTAGTCCCCGTAGGCCTCGTCTACGCACACGAAGCTCCCGCGGTCCCTGGCTACAGCCACGATGCGCTCGATGTCCTCCAGGGCTATAATCTGCCCCGTCGGGTTGTTCGGATTGTCGATGTACACGAAGGCGTCCCTCTCCTCCTGGAGCACTGCCAGGAAGGCATCCGCATCAAAGCGGTAGTTCTCATCGGCTCGTAGCGGCACAGGCCGGTACTCCGCTTCGTATACATTGAAATCATCAACGATGGCCGTGAACTGCGGTGCGACCCCGATAATCCGCTTGCCCTTCTTCAGGAAGAGCCGGTTGAGGCAGATTAGCGCCCCCATCGAACCGCAGGTCAGGGCAATGTTTGGCGGTTCTAGCGGCGACATGCTGCCGAATCGCTCCATTATCGCCTGCTTGACCTGGGCCTCCGAGTGCGGGTAGCTCCCAACAATCGTCGGTAGCTCGCTGCTCACCGCAAGGCCTGGCGGCGCACCGTAGGGGTTCTGTCCCAATGAGCAGTCCAGCTCGTAGCCAGAGGGGGACAGGTGCTCGGAGTAATCATTCCGCTCCAGCCGGGCTACAACTTCGCTTATACCATACATAGCATTCTCCTTTCTCTGTACGTGAGTCCCCCTGGTCGGCTTTTCGTCGCCAGGGGAGGCGCTCATTATGACTACTCGGGCTTATTCCCCTCAATTGCCCGAAGCTCTTCGCGCCCGCTCTCCCCCTTCGAGGTTAGCGAGATGCTCTTGTATACCACCAGGGCTATGATTAGTAGGCCTAGGTAGCCAGTGTAGGGGTAGACAGTGCCTACCAGCTTGCCGAAGGGCAGGAAGCCGCCTATCAGCCCCACGACGGTGGCAACCAGCGAGAAGACCTTGAACTTCTTCGTCCCG
Organism: Bacteroidota bacterium; assembly: GCA_002748015.1. GTDB lineage: Bacteria > Bacteroidota > Bacteroidia > Bacteroidales > CAJPTX01 > Bacteroides_D. Next base: position 2,251 of record PDRH01000074.1, read on the forward strand.
TCCTTTGTAAACCGTGCGGAGAACTGCCAGAGCAGGGGAGCGGCGGTGGAGAAAATCCCCAGTAGCAGGATGATGGAGAATAGCTTGCCCACCAGCGGGCTTATCTGGTCTGCCAGCACCAGCGTCGGGATGCCCTTATCGAAGAGTATCGGCGCTTGCGCCATGATGGCAAGGATGATGAGCATCGCCGCCACCATTAGTGCCACGGCTCCAATAGCGCCCCCATACACCGCTTCCTTGCGGTTGTTCGTAGTAGCCCCGAGGCTCGCAAGAATACCCACAATAACAATGGCGTTGTAGGCAGCGTACAGGAGGCCAGCAAAGTAGGGGTTGGAAACCGGCTTGGGAACTGTGGCCGTCTCGATGTATTGCAGCCCCTCAGCCAGGCTATCGATGTTGTTCACCACGCTCAGCAAACCCACCATTACGGTGAAGACGATGATGATCGGCCCGATGTAGCCCAGTACATTCGAGAGCTTCTCCAGACCAAGCGATATCGCCAAGTAGGCCAGTACGGCCATGCCGATACGCCCGATGTAGGGACTCAGGCCGTAGTACTCCGTGAGCGTAGCTCCTGCGCCAGAGACCATAACCACGAATACGGCGAAGAGGAAAAACGGAACGAACCAGTCCAGGAAAAGCCCGATGTATCTACCCGTATATAGCTTGTAGATGCTCATGGGGTCTTTCGGTTTGGTTAGCCGCCCCCGGTTAAGCACCTCTATCCCCAGGAAAATGAATATCACCATCGTAATCAGGCTACCTGCGATTCCCGCTAGCCCGTAGAAGGAGAAAAACTGCATGATTTCTTGGCCGGTTGCAAAACCCGAGCCGATAATAGTAGCGATGTACGAACCGGCGAAAACCATGACCTTCTTCCAGCTAAATCTATCATTATTCATTGCATTATATCTTTTATATGTTACCTACCTCTTTGGGACGCTTACCACCCTTTAATCTCCTTCAGCACCTCATCCCCGATTTTCCCCTCGCTATAGTCCCGCATGGCACTCTCGATTATCCTCATCGCCTCGTCCATCTGCTCGTACTCTATCACCAGCGGCGGCTGCACCCTTAGCGTTGCCCCGTTCAGGAAGATCAGCACTACACCGCGCTTGAAGCACTCGTAGCAGATTTTCGACGTGGCGATCGGGTCGCGCTCCCCCGTCTCCGGATTGATGATATCCACTCCGATGCTCAGCCCGTAGCCACGTATATCGCCGATAAAGGCATACTTGTCCTTTAGCGCCTCGAACTTCCCTTTGAGGTACTCGCCCTTCTCCTGCGAGAGGCGGTTGCCATCGATACGCTTCAAGATCTCTAGGTTCTTTAGCGCAGCAACGCTGACCGCTGCGCAGGCCGAGAGCGTGAAAACGTGCGCAGGGGCCTCCAGGCAGTCTATAATCTCCTTCCGACCGAGCACTACCCCCATCGGCAGGCCACCACCCACAGACTTGCCCATCACGTACAGATCGGCCTCCACATCGAAATGCTCGATGCAGAACCACCGGCCCGTACGGCAGAGCGCCAGCTGAATCTCATCGCTCACCAGCAGAATGCCATGCTGATCGCAGAGAGAGCGCAGCGCCTGCATCCACTCCTTTGGCGGGTCTAGCAAGCCCATGTCCCCCGCTATCGGCTCGATGATTATCGCCGCCACCTCCTGTGGGTCCAGGTACATGCTGAAGGCCTCCTCCATCTCGGCGATGCACGACTGCCAGCTGTGATCCCGATCCGGGTAGTGGAAGTGGAATACGTTCGGCATCATCGCCCCTATCTTCCGTCGCATGTTCAGGCTCAGCGCAGAAACCGAAATCGCCCCGTACGTGCTACCGTGGTAGGCCCCCACCATCGAGAGGATTTTCTTGCGCCCCGTGAAGCCACGAGCCAGCTTGATCGCCGCATCGATGCTTGCCGAACCCGTATTGCTGAAGAGAGCCTTGCATTCATGCCCCCCGGGCACCAGCGAGCAGAGCTCTTCGGCTAGCTGCACCGCCGGCGCAGTGTTGAAGTAGGCAAAGGTGTACTGCGTCAGCTGCGCCATCTGCGCCCCCACTGCCTCGGCTATCTCCTGGTTTCCATGCCCCAGGTTGGCCGAGCACGCACTCGATAGAAAATCGATGAAGCGTTGACCATCGTGCGTGTAGAGTAACGCTCCTTCGCCCCGCGCAAAGGCTATCGGAGCATACGGAATCTGCTGCGTCAGCGCAACGAACTGCTCGGACTTCGATTGGATACTTGCATTGGATAGTCTCATGGCACATGCCCTTTCATTTTCCACCCCATCTGTCGCCCTCCGTTTTACACTCTATGCAAGTTAACTCTTTTTCCGGTAAGTTGGCTGTATATATTGTATATGTAGAGGTTCTTAATAGCAGTTAACCGTTCTAGTCCATGCCATCCCTGCGCCCCCTCTACGGGGGGCGCAGGGATGGTGGCTCCTTGTGTATCCGGACAATTGCCTACCTTTGCGCCCCCAGTGGTTGCTTGTTGCCCGTAGTCGTACTCTTTGACGCTGCTTGAGATGAAAAAAGCTATATCCGCCCTCCAAATCCCCAAAGGCGCAGACCGCATCCTCCTCCACGCCTGCTGCGCACCATGCTCGGGGGCCATCCTAGAGTGGATGCTAGAGCAGAACCTCCAGCCAACCCTCTTCTTCTGCAATCCCAACATCTTCCCCCTCCAGGAGTATAACCAGCGCAAGAACGAGCTAATCCAACACGCCCAGAGAATGCATGTCCCCTTTGCTGACGGGGACTATGACCACCAGGCCTGGCTAGAGCAAATCCAGGGCCTCGAGGACGAACCCGAGCGAGGTCAACGTTGCATGCAGTGCTTCACCATCCGCCTGCAAAGAACCGCCCAGTATGCCCACCGGAACGGTTTCCCAGTCTTCACCACAACCCTCGCCTCCTCCCGCTGGAAGAACCTCGCCCAGATCACCGAGGCGGGTCAGCAGGCGGCTGCCTTTTACCCCGATGTGCACTTTTGGGCGCAGAATTGGCGCAGGGGCGGACTCAGCGAGCGCCGTAGCTTCCTCCTCAAGACCTACGACTTCTACAACCAGACCTACTGCGGCTGCGAGTTCAGCCTCCGGGCCCGTCAGGCCTACGAGCGAGCCAAGGCACACCCAGACGAATAGCCCCCTCCCCCAGATTCAGTGCGCTGGGTAGCCGGGGGTCCGTAGGCATAGCGGCTCGCCGCATGCCTGCTTTCCGTCTGCTTTCCGCCTGCCTCCCGCCTGCCTCCCGCCTGCCTTCCGCCTGCTTTCCGTCTGCTTTCCGACTGCCTCCCGTCTGCT
>PDRH01000075.1 GCA_002748015.1 Bacteroidota bacterium
CGTGCCTAAGGGTAGCATCAAGTCCTTCTCCATGGGTGGCCTTACGCAGGGCATGCGGGATGCGCACATCATCAACTCTTTCAACCCCGCCTCGTACACTCGACAGGATACGATGTCGTTCATCCTGGACCTGGGGGCCATGGGGGGCTACCAGCGGTACGAGGGGGAGGAGATGAACCAGGAGTTCCTGACCGGGGCGATACACCATGTAGACCTGCAGTTCCCAATCGGCAGGTACGTTGGGATGGCAGCGGGGTTCGAACCCGTGAGCCAGATGGGCTACGACATTACCCGCTACGAGGAGCGCCCGGAGGTGGTCAGCGAGATAGGGCGGATACGCTACCGCCACTTCGGGACGGGGGGGCTAAACCAGGCCTTCCTGGGGATAGCGGTGGAACCCGTTCGCTACTTCTCGGTGGGTCTAAATGCGGGCTACCTCTTCGGGTCAATAAACCGGCAGCAGGAGATGCACGTGCCGAACAATGCGCTATACGCAGAGTCAGACTACGATGACCGCACGGTTGTGAAGGGCATAGATCTGGCGCTGGGGGTGCAGGGGATTATCCCCGTGGGGGACGAGACGCACCCTAGGGAAATCCGCCTGGGAGCAACGGTACAATATGCCCCCTGGGTAAGCGTGGAGAACCGCTTCGAGGTGGCCTACCGGTATATAAACCAGCAACGCTACCTGGCAGAGAATGAGCTGCGCGACGAGGGGACAGCCCAGCTGCCGCTGCGCATGGCCTTCGGGGCGATGTACTGCGATAGGCGCTGGGAGGTGGGGGCTGATATGACGCTGCAGGACTGGAGTAATTTTGAGCTACTGGGAGTAGACCAAGGTATGGATAGGGGCTACTCCGCACACGTGGGTATGCAGTATACGCCAAACCGCTTCTCGCAGCGGTCGTACGGCGCGCGGATGCGCTACAGGTTGGGGCTTCACCTGGAGAAGAAGCCCATCATGCCGAAGGACCACGCGATATACGATATGGGCTTCTCAGCTGGCCTGGGTTTTCCCTACAAGCACATTGGCTCGATGTTCCACCTCGGGGCGCGGGTCGGACTCGTGGGGACAAAGGATGATGGCCTGGTGCAGGGGATATATGCGAACCTGCTGCTGGGGCTCTCGCTGAATGATATCTGGTTCTTCAAACGCAAGTACCACTAGAGTAACTAACTAAACTGTTAGACTATGAGAAAGACAAAGATAGGCATGCTCCTTAGCGGGTTCGTGCTGGTGCTGATGGTCGGTATGTCTACCGCCAGCGCGCAGGTTAAGAATGCGATGCTAGAGAACCCGAAGTACGGGCCGGATAGGGCTACGCGAACGGAGTGCCTAAAGAATACGAGCCTCTACCAGACGTTCTACAAGCAGAAGAGTTTTGCCGATGCGGCTGGCCCGTGGCAGAAGGTGTACAAGCTCTGCCCGCAGTCGAGCAAGAACATCTACATCCGAGGGGCAAAGATGATGAAGGCCCGCCTGGCGGAGAACATCGAGCCGGAAGAGCGGAAGGCATTGGCGGACAGCCTGGTGCGGATGTACAAGCAGCGGATGACCTACTACCACCAGCGGGGCAAGGTGCTTACGTTCATGGGGGAGGAACTCTATGAGTACGACCCGGAGCGTCGGGAGGAGGCCTACGGCTACCTGAAAGAGGCGTTGGAGCTGCAGAAGAACAAGATGGCTCCGGATGCGATGCTGGCAATGATGAAGATGGGGAAGGAGATGTACGGTGCTAAGAAGCTGGCGAGCAACGACGTGATGGACCTATACTCGAGCCTAAGCGCCGTGTTCGATGCGCAGATAGAGGCTAAGCCAGAGAAGGCCGACAAGCTACACGAGAAGAAGAAGGCTCTCGACCAGCTCTTTGCCAGCGCAGGCGTAGCCGACTGCAAGTACGTGGAGGAGCTCTACGGACCGAAGCTGAAGGCCGCCCCCGGTGATGTGAAGCTAGCCGGCACGATAGTTAGCCGGATGAAGTCGCTCAAGTGCACCGACTCGGAGCTATACCTACAGGCAGCCCTGGTGGTTTTCAACGCCACGCCAACGGTGGGTCTGGGTCTGGAGATTGCAAACATATACGCTGCGCAGCAGGAGAACGAGAAGGCCAGCAAGATGTACACGATGGCGATATCCCGTGAGGAGGACCCTGTGAAGAAGGCATCGCTGATGGTAAGCTACGCCGAGTTCGTTGGTACGAACGATGGTGACCTGCCGAAGGCCCGCGCGATAATCCGGGAGGCCAACAAGCTAGATCCTAACATGGGTAAGGGCTACTTCCTGCTGGGGCGTCTCTACGGTACGCAGAAGGGTTGCGGGGTGAGCAAGATTGAGCGCGCTTCGGTGTACTGGATTGCCGTGGATATGTTCATGCGCGCGAAGGCTAAGGATACGAACCTCACCAAGGAGTGCGATAAGATGATAGCGTACTACCAGCAGATGTTCCCGACGCGCGAGGAGATATTCTACGCCGACCTGGAGCTAGGTAAGGCCTTCCAAGTGCCCTGCTGGATCAAGTCCAAGACGAAGATACGCGCAAGGAACTAGGGATAGCTAATGGGAGGGGCGTTGCCGACCAACGCCCCTCTTTTTTACCCGCATCCTGAGGCACATATGCCTATATAGCCCGGCTAAGATGAGGACGCAACGGTATAGCAGGCTTATACTACTAGCCCTGGTGCTGGCGACGCTAATCGCCGGACTGGGGTTCTCTTCCTGCTCGAATAAGCCGGAGGAGATAGCCCAGTACTCGGGCCTGGAGAAGGCCCCGATGCTTACGGCCGATAGCATCGAGCTGCTCTACACGCAGCACGGGCGACCGGTGGCCAAGGTGCGCGCTAAGGAGATGACCTCAATGAAGGAGGGAGAGGGTAGCTACGATGAATTCCCGAGAGGGATAGAGGTTTACTCCTACTCCGATTCGGGGCGTGTAAAGGCCATGATACGCTCGAACTACGCGAAGTACGAGCGGGATCGGAAGCTATGGGATGCGCGCAACAACGTGGTGGCCGTCAACGAGGAGGGTGACTCCATCCACACAGAGCAGATCTACTGGGACGAGGCCAACAAGCGGGTGTACACGAACGCCAACGTACGCATCCGCAAGGAGAACGTAATCCTCTACGGGAAAGGCTTCGAGAGCGACGACCGCTTCAAGGACTGGGAGATACGTGAACCCCACGGGGTCATTAGCATCAAGAAGGCGAAAAAGGTCAAAGACGATGAGGAGGGCGAGGAGTAAGCGCCCAGCAAAGGGATTTACCAGGGAGTAAGAGTCGGAAAGGAAAGAGCATGAACCGTGCGCTACAGATAGCCCTAGAGATTATTTGGGTCATTATGGCCTTCGTGTGCTTCTACATGTCGTACCGCCTGATGGGGGTGCTGACGAGCCGTGCATGGATATTTGCTGGCATGGGGGTATTCGCCCTCTTCATGGCGTTGCTACGCATGCGGCTCCGGAGGCGACGTGAGGCCAAGCTACGCAACGAGAAGGAGGAACGATAGGTATGGGCAGCTCGCTATCCTTAGGCTATCTAGCCGTCGGACTCTCGCTCCTGTTTTCGGCCCTGTTCTCGGGAATGGAAATTGCCTACCTCTCGGCCAACCGACTACGGCTGGAGATGGACAGGAAGAGCAATTCACTCAACAACCGGCTGGTGAAGATGTACGTGTCGCACCCCTCGCAGTTCATCGCCACCATCCTGGTGGGCAACAATATTGCTGTGGTGGTCTACGGTATGGCCATGACGGTGGTACTAGCCCCATGGCTTAACGGCATATCGCAAAATGCAAGCTTCCTGCTGGCTACCCAGACGGTCATAAGCACCATCATCGTACTCATCATTGCCGAGTTCCTGCCGAAAGTGCTCTTCCATACGCACCCGAACTTCTTCCTGAAGGTCTTCGCCTTCCCCATCTCGGTATTCTACATCCTGCTATTCCCTGTAGCGCATGCCACAACCTGGCTTTCCAACCGCCTGCTTCGGATGTTCATCCCAGGCGGAGTGGACAGCCAAGCTAGTGCCCTGGCCTTCGGCAAGTCCGACCTGAATAACCTGGTGGACGAAGCCTCGCAGGGTAAGGCCAAGGAGGAGGAAGACCAGGTGAAGGAGCAAGAAATACGCATATTCCAGAATGCTTTGGATTTCAGCGAGGTGAAGGTGCGCGACTGCCTCATTCCCCGCCCGGACATGGTAACCATCGAGATTAACGAGAGCCTCCAGCGGCTGCAACAGCTATTCGTAAGCTCACACTACTCGCGCATACCGGTATATGAAGACACGGTGGACAATATCGTAGGCTACGTAAACGCCAAATCGCTCTTCCATTCGCCCGAGCGGATAGCCGATGTACTCATGCAGCTACCCTACGTACCGGAGACCATGCGGGCCAGAGACCTGCTTACGCAGTTCATACGCACGTCGCGCAGCATGGCCATAGTGGTCGATGAGTTCGGGGGGACGGCAGGGCTAGTGACGATAGAGGACCTGGTGGAAGAAATATTCGGGGAGATAAACGATGAGCATGACCTCACCCGAATAGTGATGAAGGAGGTGGACGAGGGGATGTACCTCCTGAGTGGCCGGGCCGAGGTGGAGGCCATCAACGAGCAGTTCGGGCTGGAGATACCCGAGGAGGAGGGCTATGACACGCTGGCGGGGTTCATCCTAGAGCACGACCCTAGCATCCCGAAGGTGGGGGAGGAAATAGTAATCGGCTGCTTCCTGATCACGGTGCTACGAGCAAATGCAGGGCGTATCGGCCTGGTGCAGCTGCGGGTGTTGGATAGGTAGAAAAAGTGTATTACCTTTGCGGTCGCTTTGGAGAGGTGGCAGAGTGGTCGAATGCGGCGGTCTTGAAAACCGTTGTACCGCGAGGTACCGGGGGTTCGAATCCCTCCCTCTCCGCAAAGAAATAGCAGAAGGTCGGTAAACCTAGGTTTACCGACCTTCTTTTTTAAGTTCCTAGAGTGCCATCTGAGAAGTACGCTAGAAGTACGCTAGAAACAACCTAGTTGCATCAGCCCCTCTGCAACTACTATGCTACAGCAGTACGACAGTAGCATAGCACCACAAACCCACTAAAACTGCTCAGCCCCACGCTGCGCATTACGTGCCTCCATCCGATCCAACTCCTGCTCTATACGACGAGCCTCCCGCTCAGCCTCGGTCTGCGTCACTCCCCTGGATCCCCTGCACGAGACCAGCGACGACAGCATGGCTACACCCAGAACCAGAGTATAGAAACAATTCCTTTTCATAGCTCAGTCCTCCTATTTTGATGTTCTACAACGTGGACTACGCCCACGCAAAAAACTCAACGCCTAGACGCAGAAAACGATTACCACCGGAAAAAAGTTCGTTGAAGCGCCACCCTGATGCTAGGAATAGCCAGCAGAAGAGCACGGGGACACCTAGCCAACCCACAGGCAAACGAAGCCTAAAGGGCTTACTTCTCAACGGGAGATGAAGGAGGGAAACTCCTGCAACATGTTAGCTATCCAAAGACAACCCAACTACCGAAAGGGAAGCAC
>PDRH01000076.1 GCA_002748015.1 Bacteroidota bacterium
GGCTGTCCGGTAATAGCGAGCAAGGCGCCGGGCTACAAGGAGACGCTTGCGGATGAGTGTAGCATTCGGGTGAGTATAGACAATATTGAGGCGGTGGTGGGGGCGATGCAGGTAATGCTGGATGTGCCGCAGGTCCGCGATGAGCTGGGGGCGGCCGGCGTGGAGTACGTTCGTTCGCACTACTCCTGGGATCGTAGCGTGGAGGAGATGCGAGGGGTGTACCGGCGCATCTCTGGGGGAGCGTAGTTGTCGAGGGCTTGTTCTTTTGTTACGTTTACTGCCTGTAAAGTGTAGGCTCTTTTGGACTTTGGCGTGCTATTCTTGGGAAATTTCCTACCTTCGCGCAACGTTTAGGTGGATGAGGGGGCGGGTAGCCCCCTTTTTTGCGGTGTATAATTTGCTAGCCTGGTATATCGGATGCTCGATAGTCAGATTGTGTGCGATTGGTTGTCGGAGTACACGGAGGACAGCGATTTCTTCGTTGTCCGTGTGATCGTGCGCCCCGGTGAGGAGCTCGAGGTAGAGGTGGATCGCGATGGTGGTCTGAGTAGCGACGAGTGCTCGGAGATCTGCCGTTTTGTCAACGAGAAGCTGGAGGCTCAGGGTGAGGATTGGTGCGTTACGGTGGGTAGCCCGGGGCTTACCTCCCCCATGCGGATGCCTCGCCAGTTCCTCAAGAACGTGGGTCGGGATGTAGAGGTGCTACAGGCAGACGGTAAGAAGATTAGGGGCAAGTTGCTACGGGCATCTGATGGTGGTTTTACCATCGAGGTGGGCGAGAAGGTTCGCCGCGAGGGTAAGAAGCGCCCGGAGGTGGTGCTGCGCGAGATGGATTTTTCATACGCTGGGGTTAAGTCTGTAGTGGTGGCACTCGGTAAGCGCTAGCCGTGCTATGCGAGAGTAGGGCAGAGAAAATATAGGGGAAATGAATAACAAGCAAGATCTGATACAGTCGTTCCTTGAGTTCAAGGAGCAGAAGAGGATAGACCGCCCGACCATGGCCGGTATCCTGGAGGACGTGTTTCGCTCGGTGCTGGTACGGAACTACGGTAGCGATGATAATTACGATGTGATTATCAACATGGATAAGGGGGATTTTGAGATATGGCGCGTGCGTGAGGTGGTGGAGGATGGTGATGTGACCGATCCCAACCGCCAGATATCGTTGAGCGAAGCCCGTCGTATAGAGGGGGACTATGAGGTTGGCGAGGATGTGTCGGAGCTGCTGAAGTTTGAGGATTTTGCCCGCCGGAATATACTGGCGATTGGCCAGAACCTGCGCGCCCGTATCTCGGATCTGGAGAAGGGCAACCTGATGGAGGAGTATAGCACGCGCATTGGCACTATGATTACCGCTGAGATCCACCAGATACGGAAGCGTGAGGTGATTCTGCTCGACGATGATGGGCACGAGCTGATTCTGCCCAAGTCGGAGCAAATTCCAAGCGATTTCTTCCGTAAGGGCGATACCGTTCGTGGGGTGATAGAGAGCGTGGAGATGGGCAATAGTAGCCCCCGTATCATCGTCTCGAGGACGTCCCCGAAGTTCCTGGAGTGCCTCATGGAGCAGGAGGTTCCCGAGATTTTCGATGGTCTCATCACCATCAAGAAGGTGGTTCGCATCCCGGGTGAGCGGGCGAAGGTTGCCGTCGAGTCCTACGATGATAGGATAGACCCGGTGGGGGCCTGCGTGGGTATGAAGGGTAGCCGTATCCATGGGATAGTCCGCGAGCTGCGCAATGAGAATATCGATGTGATTAGCTACACGACCAACGTGTCGTTGCTGATTACCCGTTCGTTGAGTCCGGCAAAGATTGCCTCCATGGAGATCGACGAGGAGCAGCGTACTGTAAGCGCCTACCTCCTGCCCAATGAGGTTTCTAAGGCTATCGGTAAGAATGGGTACAATATTCGCCTGGCTAGCCAGCTTACTGGCTACAACATCGATGTCTTCCGGGATGCGGACAATGACCTGGAGGAGGACTTGAGCCTCGATGAGTTTGCAGATGAGATAGATGCTTGGGTAATAGAAGCTCTCAAGCGCATAGGTTGCGACACGGCGAAGAGCGTGCTGGATATGAGCCCCACCTTCCTGGTGCAGCATGCCGACCTGGAGGAGGAGACGGTGAGCTATGTTCTGGAGGTTCTGCGCCGGGAGGTTGATGAAGAGGCGGAAGCCGATGTAGAGTAGGGTTAGCGGGCTAGGTATAACGGGTATATATGTAGAAAGGAAGCGGCTTATATGGTAAAGTTAAAAGACGGAGTGAGGTTGCAGGCGGCAGCCAAGACCCTGGGCGTAGGGGTAGAGACCCTAAAGGATCTCCTGGCGGGGCGTGGCCTGACAGATCTAAACGCCAACTCCAAGCTCGGCGTGAGTTCCTTGGAGCTGATAAAGGAGGAGTACCCTAAGGTCGAGATTCAGCATAAGACCCCAGCGAAGGCGAAACCTGAGCCTAAGGAGGCTGATGCAAAGGTTCTCGAAGAACCCTCTTCTGGGGATGCGTTACCGGAAGCTTCCGTTGCGGCTAGTCAGAAGACACCGGTAGAGAAGGAGGTGGAGAAGCCCGCTAAGCCAGCACGTCGGCCGAAGAAGGCTACAGCGCCCGTTGAAGAGCAGGTAGCCGAGAAGAGCCCAGAGCCGGTGGAAGCTCCGGCGCTGAAGGAAAAAGAGGCTAAGCAGCCAGCCCCGCCGCAGGTAGTGCCGCAGCCCACGCCGGAGTCACCCAAGGCAGAATCGCAGCCGGTGGTAGAGGCATCCACCCCACCGGTGCCCGAAGAGGAAAAGCCCAAGGCGGAGGAGGTCGCTCCGCCTCAGGAGGAGCTGATGCAGACAGAGCGGGAGAAGGAAATATTTGACCGTGATGCTAGCCCTACCGTGGTGGGCCATATAGACCTAGAGGCCATCAACGAGGGGAGTCGCCGTCGGAAGACCAAGGCCACCAAGCCGAGTAAGGGGAAGGCTGGCCAAGCGCCCTCTCCCACCCCCGAACCTACATCGCAACCCAAGGAGGATAAGTCTACCCCGTCGGTTCAGACAGCAGAACCCAGCAAGGAGCAAGCGGCTGAGCCCGCAAAGGAAGCTCCCAAGCCGCAGGAAGAGGAAGTTTTCCGGGCCAGCGTCGAGAAGCTTAGTGGCCCTACCGTGGTGGGTAAGATAGACCTGTCCACCGTCAAGGATAGGCGTGGGCGTAAGCCGGAGGCTAGCGCTTCGCCTACTGGTGGGGTACAGAAGCGTCGCCAGCGTAAGCGGACGGATGGCCCAGCTGGTGGTGCTAGTCAGCAACGTCAGAATCCTAACGATAGGAAGCGGAATGCCAGCAAGGGTAAGACCTCGGGCAAGAAGACCAACGATAGGGCAGAGATATCGAAGGAGGAGATAGAGGAGAAGCTCAAGCAGACGCAGGAGCGCCTGGCGAGCAAGCGGAGCAACTCCCTGGCCAAGGGGGCCAAGTACCGTAAGGAGAAGCGCCAGCAGGCCGAGATGCAGCGGGAGGAGGAGATGGAGCGGGCCGAGCGCGAGAGCCGCATTATTCAGGTTAGCGAGTTTGTGTCCGTGAACGAGCTGGCCAGCATCATGGATGTGCAGCCCAACCAGGTTATCGAGGCCTGCATGAACTTGGGCATGATGGTGGGTATCAACCAGCGACTGGATGCAGAGACCCTTACCCTGGTGGCCGATGAGTTCGGCTTTAAGCTCGACTTCGTGGGGGTAGACGTGGAGAGCGACTCCAAGGAGGCGGATAAGCCCGAGGATCTGCAACCTCGGCCGCCCGTGTTCACCGTGCTTGGGCACGTAGACCACGGTAAGACGACGCTGGTCGACACCATCCGTAAGACCAACGTAACGGCCAGCGAGGCCGGGGGGATTACCCAGCACCTGAGCGCCTATAGCTTTACCACGCCGGAGGGGCGCCAGATAACCTTTATCGATACGCCGGGGCACGCCGCCTACACTGCAATGCGTAGCCGTGGATCGAAGCTGGCCGACGTGGCCATCATACTTGTATCCGCCGAGGACGGCCTTATGCCGCAGACCAAGGAGGCCATCAATGCCGTGGCCAACTCTGGTGCGCAGATGGTTTTCGCCATCAACAAGATAGATAGCCCCAAGGCAGATCCCGATAGAACCAAGAAGGAGCTGGCCGACTTCAACTACCTAGTGGAGGAGTGGGGCGGCAAATACCAGAGCCAGGACATCTCTGCTAAGTTCAACAAGAACGTGGATCTCCTGCTCGACAAGGTGCTTCTGGAGGCAGACTTGCTCGAGCTGCAGGCTAATCCCAATAAGCGGGCTGAGGGCGTTGTGCTTGAGTCCATGGTAGACAAGGGCCGGGGCCATTGTGCCGTAGTTCTTGTACAGGCCGGTACGCTGCGTAAGGGGGATAGTATCGTTTCTGGTGGTTTCTACGGTCGCGTGAAGGCCATTCTTGACGACAATGGGCAGGAGATTAAGGAGGCGGGCCCCTCATCGCCGGTAATGGTTGTTGGTCTCAACGGCGCACCCCAGGCGGGCGACTCCTTCCAGGTGGTGGAGAACGACAAGGAGGCGCGCCAGATCGCGGCTAAGGTTAGCACGATTCGTCGCCAGGTGGAGCTACGTGCGCGCAAGCATACTACCCTCGATGAAATCGGTAGGCGAATAGCCATCGGTAACTTCAAGGAGCTGAACCTTATCGTCAAGGGTGACGTGGACGGCTCGGTGGAGGCTCTGTCCGGCTCGCTGGCAGGCCTCAGCACGGAGGAGATACAGGTTAACATCATCAGCCGCGGTGTTGGGCAGATTACCGAGACGGATGTCAACCTGGCCAGCTCGTCGGATGCCGTAATCCTTGGTTTCCAGGTGCGTCCCTCTGTTACTGCCCGTCGTCTGGCAGAGGCAGAGCAGATTGACATACGCCTCTACTCCGTTATATACGATGCCATCGAGGAGATCAAGAGCGCGATGGAGGGTATGCTATCGCCCGAGGTGAAGGAAGAGGTGTCCGGTACGGCAGAGGTTATGGAGACCTTCCGTATTTCTAAGGTCGGTACTATCGCCGGCTGCATGGTGCGTGAGGGCAAGATACAGAAGAGCAACAAGGTGCGCATCATCCGCGATGGTATCGTTATCTACACCAGCGAGCTCTCCAGCCTCAAGCGTTTCAAGGATGAGGTCAAGGAGGCGGTCAATGGGCAGGATTGTGGTATAGGGATTGCCGGCTATAACGACATCAAGGTAGGAGACCAGATCGAGGCCTTCACTGAGGTAGAGGTAAAGCGGACCTTGAGCTAACCAATAGCATATATATACGATGGACAGTGCAGCACTTCATGCAATCGCTCCGATAGATGGGCGCTACGCGGGCAAGACGAAGGCCCTCTCGGCCTACTTCTCCGAGTATGCGCTAATCCGCTACCGCCTCATGGTCGAGGTGGAGTACTTCATAGCCCTCTGCGAGCAGCGTATACCGCAGCTCACCAGCGTGGATACGGCCCGTTTTGATGACCTCCGCAACCTCTACCT
>PDRH01000033.1 GCA_002748015.1 Bacteroidota bacterium
TTTTCAGGTCAGGAGCTGGTGGGGATTCTCCTGGTTTTACTGGCGGTAACAATGGTTATACTTACTCGGGCATTGGAGCGAGGGGTGCGCGGGATTTTCCGGTGGATGCGCCCGAGGCACGCATAGGGTGGCGTTTCGGAGGTTGTATTGCCGTGCAGTAGCTAGGCCTGGTTGATGTATAGAAGTCCACCGTATCATCATGGGGATGGCTGGGAGGTGATTCTATATTATAGGCTTCAGGCAGTACTTAAGGGGCTGTTTACCAGTTGTTTTATTCAACGGTCTTATTTAGAGAGGGCTTTATCTCTTGTCCGGGTATTGATAATGGCCTACTTTGGCGCGTTGCTACTTGGGCGTTTTGTCCGTAGTTCGTACAACTTAAGTCAACACTCTGATGAGAAAAGTCCTACTATTTTGTCTATCGGCCTTGCTGTGGTTCTGCTGGGAGCCTGCGCATGCGGTTGATACTGTTCAGATTGGGCGGCACAAATTCGTGCCGAAGACCCAGCGCCTTCCGCGAACCCGCGGTAGGGCCAGTGGGGTGGTAATGGGGGCCGCAACTGGTGGCTCGCATAACGTGCTGCTCCAACTAGACCGTTTGCCCACGGCGGCAGAGCATGAGCTACTAGCCAAACGCGGGATAGTACTCGATGGGTACATAAATGGTAGGACCTATCTTGCCGTAGTGAAGGATGGGGTCAAGGATCCCGCTCGTCTGATGCCAGCAGGCCTCTCTGCCCGTGCGGTGATGCCCATGCCGAGCGCTTGTAGGCTTGCCGGGGATGTTGCGGATTGGCGTATCCCGAGCTGGGCAAAGGGCTCTGTTGGTGAGGCTCGCCTGATGCTAAGCTACGCTGGTAATGCCTCTGGTGAGCAGGTTATGTCGGACATACGGGCTGCGGGTGTACAGCAGGTGGAGGTGTACCCAACCCTCCAGGTGGCTCTGCTGATGGCGAGTCGTGACCAGGTGGGACGGATAGCGGAGCTTCCCTACGTGTATGGGATGGGCTTCGTGAAGCCTCCAATGGAGCTGAAGAACTATAGCGGCCGTCTGATTTCGCGTTCGAGCGTTCTGAACCAGCCTACGAAGTTTGCGGGGCGTGGGCTGACTGGCAAGGGGGTCATCGTGGGTATATGGGATACGTCGCCACGTTCGCACCCAGACCTAGTGGGGCGTATATTCCATCAGGAGGCCGCCTACAGCCATCCCCACGGAGGCCACGTAGCCGGTTCGGTGCTGGGTAATGGCTTTAAGGATCCGGATGGGCGTGGCATGGCGCCTGAGGCGGTGGCCTATACCTACAACTTCAACATTGGGGCGAATGGCCTGAATGAGCAGGAGGAGATGGAGCAGGCTTTCGACCAGTATAAGATTACGCTGACGCAGAATTCATATGGCTATCAGATCCAGTGCGGGGACAAGGCCAATGGCTATGCGGACTATAAGCAGTTCCGCTACGCAGAGACGAGCGCACTGATAGACAAGCTGAGCATCAAGGCCCCGACGGTAACGCATGTCTATGCGGCGGGTAACGACCGTGACCTCTGCGGCGAGACGGTGGGCGAGATCTACGGTGCTGCGGGCTATGGTACTTCCACCCGTAGGGCGAAGAATATCATCGCTGTTGGTGCTATTGACGAGCTGGGCAAGCTCTCCTTCTTCTCGAGCTGCGGTCCGCAGGATGATGGGCGTATGTTCCCGACGGTTTGCGCCAAGGGTGTTGAGGTGCTCAGCACGATGCCGGGCGGCGAGTATGGCTACATGAGCGGTACGTCCATGGCCTGCCCCACGGCTTCCGGTTCTATCGCACTCCTGAAGCAGCGGTATCAGCAGATGTTCAAGGGCCAGGATATGACGGGCGTTCTGTCTCGCGCGCTGGTAGCCAATACGGCGCTGGATGCTGGCAACCCGCATCCGGACTTCATGTACGGCTATGGTATACTGGATGCGGAGAAGGCGGTGCAAGCCCTGGAGCAGGAGTGGTACGACGATAAGGGGGAGCTGGAGCAGTCGAGCGACCCCAAGGACCTGACCTACGAGAAGGTGATCAAGGTTCCCGAGGGGGAAAGCCTGCATGGCCTACGGGTGATGCTGACCTGGGACGACCCGGCTAAGGCTCTGTCGGAGAACTCTAAGTGGGGCGACAAGACCCTGGTTCACGATCTGGATTTGCAGGTGGAGGCCAATGGCCGCACGGTGCGACCGTGGGTCTGCAACCCCGAAAAGGGGCACGTTACGGAGGTGGCTACCCGGAAGAAGGATGACCGTAACAACACGGAGCAGGTAACCCTTGATGCTACGGAGATTGGTACGGCTACGGAGTTCACGATAAAAGTTTCGGCTGATGAGCTAACTAGCGGTGGCGGTAGGCAGAAGTTCGTGGTGACCTGGTGGTTTGAGACGGGTGATGCGCCGAAGCTACGGTATCCGCTGGGCGGCGAGGTGCTGACGCAGGGGGCGCCGCTGATGTTGCAGGTGGATAATGCCAAGAGCGACTTCCAGGTGTACATGAGCTATGATGGTGGCATGAGCTACCGTAAAGTGGGTAGCCAGGTGAAGTACGATGCGGAGAATCCGGTGCCTAGCAGCATCGTTCCCCTTTCTATCCCCGATGGTGCGCCCATTACGGAGCAGGCCTACGTGCAGATACGCGATGCCGAGGGGCATGTAGCCCAGAATGCCCTGCCGTTTAGCATTGCTCCCGAGATACGTCAGGTGGAACTCGATGCGGGCGATTGCGGTGCGGAGAGCTGGAAGCTAAGGTGGCAAGCCGATAAGCGTGCGGAGAATGGCTACTATATTCTGGTTGGCGACCCGGCGGCCAGGGGCTCGGTGGAGCGCAAGTGGAAGGAGTTCGCCTACGTTGCGAACCCGGAGGCAGGCGAGTACGATATAGAGGCCGCACGGTTGGGGAACCAGGATGAGGTGTACTTCTGCGTGGCTAGCAAGATCCGCGATGGTGTTTGGGGCAAGCGCTCGCATGGTGTTCGCTACAATGGAGCTCGTCCGTTGCGTCTGAAGCTTAGCGATTTGCCCTTCAGGGAGCATTTCAAGCGTTTCCCCTCGCCCTACCTTAAGGTGAAGAAGGGCGTGATGCTCCGTATGGGCTACTCTGATGATGAGACCCGTGAGCGCCTGATCGATGAGAAGGGTAGCAACTTCCTGGAGTTTATCCTCATGGGCGATGCGTTCAAGGATGTTACGGTGGGTAGCGTGAAGAGCGCCCGCTGGAACGATGGTTTCCCGGTGCATGCCAGCATATCTCTATGCAACCTCGACCTGAGCGAAATCCCCGAGGACGAGAACCTCCTGCTTACCATCTACGCCCGTATGTCGGTGAATCCTGATGAGCAGGGTGGTGAGAATGTGAAGTCGGAGGAAATCGACCGGAGCGCGATGCGCGTATTGCTGGATGGGGAGGAGCTGGAGTCGACCGATGGCAAGAAGCTGTACAATCTGGAAGTCGAGGAGGGGCCTGATGGCAAGAAGGTAACCCGGGCGCGTAAGTATAACTACCTGCTGAAGGGTGGTAAGGCGCAGGATATCAAGATTGAGTGGTCGACGCTCTCGACGATGGGTACCTGGTTCTTCGAGGGGATCAGCATAGAGCGTTTGTCGCCAACCCCGGATGTGGAGCTGCGGTGGGTAAGCACTCCGGGCGATGCGCCGAACCTCGGGCGTGAGCGGATAGTCTACTCGGCTATCAACAATAGCGGAAGGACGATTACCGACATCCCCGTGCACTACCGCGTGAACGGCGTGCCGCAGGGGGGTATGGTGATAGACGAGCTGAAGGCCGGACAGAGCAAGAAGTGCAGGGGCTATCTGGATCTGGACACCAAGCTCCTGGGCGAGCTGAAGAATATAGAGGTGGAGTGCTCGCTTGCCGGTGATCCGACGCCCAAGAACAACGTTCTGCGCGATACGGTGTACAACCTCGGCGACGTTATCCAGCATGGCTACTCGCCGCTAGAGCGGTTCTTCGTTTTCATGGTGCCGAAGGATCCCTTCCTGACCCACGTGGTGACCAAGAAGCGGATGTACACGGACTTCGGCGGCGTGCTGAAGGACTGCCCGAAATCGCAGTCCTCCACGATGACCTTCCGCTTGCCCAAGGACCTGCAGGAGAAGAATAGGGCTCGCCTGAAGTTCCGTAAGCTGCAGCTCTACAGAGATCCGACTAATGACAAGAATTGGGAGAACTCCACGCTCTATATCTATAGGCATGGTAGCAAGCAGGAGAACGGTGAGCTGAGGGTTAGCAAGCTTTCGGAGGTTCCTGAGGCCATCGTCAGCGATGCGGATGATGGTAGCCTGAAGGTGGTATTCATTGGTGGTACTCCCGATGCGGATAAGGGGCATTATAACCCGGGCTGGGTAGCTGACGTGGATATGGTACCCGTAGAGAACAGGTTGGCTCTTACGGCAGCAACCATAGAGTGGACCGCAGGTGATGGTACGGTTACCGAGAATATCGAGGTAAATGGTCAGATGGTGTCGGCCGAGCTGGCGACCGTACCCATCAGGGTGAAGGTGAAGAACTTCTATGCCGTGGCGCAGAAGGACGTGCACGTGCAGTTCTCCTACTTCGATACCGACTACGGTAAGTCCTTCAAGTATGACGGTGTAATCCCGTCGGTAGATCCCGGCGTGGAGAAGGAGTACGAGTTGCCGACCAAGGCCAAGCTCCCCTTCCGGATAGGCAAGCAGGCGACGGTTCGCCTTGTGTACGAAGAGGATACGGATACGTCGGACAACTCGAAGGTGGTAGACATCAAGTGTATCAATCGTCAGATCCCCGGCGAGTATGGCCCTGTAGAAGTTGATAAGAATGTGGCCTTTGGCCTAATTGAGGAGAGCGTTTATGCTGGTACGACTTCGTATACTTGGCGTGACTATATATATTTCGGTCCGACTGCATATGAGGCTACCAATGGTAAGGGGGCACTCACGTCCTTAAACGAGAATCTACGTTTAAATGTATACCCTGTACCCTCCGAGGAGATTTATTTCCGTTTCCCTTGGGTTATCTACGATGCGGCCGCATCAGACTACCGCAAGCCGAAGGCCGGCGATAAGGGGGCGAAGATGTACCTTGGTATAGACTGGAATAGCGATGGTGTCTTCGGCTCGGACGAGGTCATGGAGAGCGGCTTGCTGGCAGCTGATGCTGCGAAGCCGGAATGGACGGGCATAATCCCCTACAACTCCAGCAAGCAGGGGGTATATCAGGTTAGGCTGCTCATAGTACCTGAGGGTACTAGCGTGTCGGCTAATCTCGAAGTACCCAACTCGCAGGGGGGGATGGTGACGGATTTCCCCTTGTACATCAAGAAGCAGGTGCGGAGATGGGATTCGGAAAAGGGGTACTACTTCGAACCCTTCACTGATCCCTTCAGGAAGATACCTAAGGTGATAAGCGGTGTGAAAGCTCAGAAGATCTGGTATGAAGTCCGGTGGCATGATAAGTACGGTAAGCCCTTTGACCCTAGCAACCTTACGGTTCAGCTTATTGTTAATGGTGAAGTAAAGGATGAGGTGACCAATCCTGCGCTTATTGATGACCTTTATGCTTCCGATGACCATAGCCTTCTTGTAAAAGGAGGTGACGGCAATTACTTTGGCACCTTTGGCAAGACGCTGGACCTCTCCAAGGCAGGGGAGTATAAGGTGGAGGTAAAGGCGATTTACCCCAACGATGCCAATGAGGATAACTCTGTTTGCCTGAAGGATGAGATCTTCTGCCTCGACGAGGACAAGAGTAAGTTCTACACCTTCTCGCCGCAGAACGTTCGCGAGAAGACGGACTACGCCGAGTTCATCTTTTCCTCCCACTTCGTGACGGTGCACGGGACGGAGGTTTCCAAGAATGTAAACGACCGCTTCCTGATGCCCGGTGTGCCGAAGGATGCGGATAATGCCGATGTGGAGGCCTATAGCTACACCATGTGGCTCAAGCTGCAGAACTCGCATAACTCCGATACCATATTCGGGGGCGTAGGCGGTGCGCAGCTCATCATGACCCACGGTGACGGGGGTAACTATCCTGACGATTGCCTTGTGATACGCGATGGTGCAGGGCCGTTCGCACGGACAGCCAGCGGCGTGCTGCCCTACGATAAGTGGGCGCACATAGCGCTGACCTTTGACTATACCCCTGCCGACAAGAAGAAGCATAAACCGGAAAGGCGTAAGCCTACGCTCTACATCAACGGCGATACGGTGCAGCTGCTGCGAATGGGTGATGGTGGCTACAACTTCACCAACCCCAGGCTGGGGGCATCGACCACAGGTAGCTATAAGTACTTCCGTGGCTGGAAGAAGCAGCTTACACGGGAGGACATCCAGGCTACTATGTACGATGAACCCACCGGTGCGCTGGCCGACGAGCTGGTATACCGGGCGGACATGAACCAGGGACCCGGCTGCAACGCCATCCTCTTCAAGTACTCCGAGGCGGCCAAGGCGACGGCCAAGGGGAATGGCTTTACGCTAGAGGATATGCATCCGCTAATCTAC
>PDRH01000034.1 GCA_002748015.1 Bacteroidota bacterium
GCCACGCAGGTTGTTGCCCTGCCCGAGGGGGTGCACTTCGTCCGTCCGGATGAGGATGGCATGTTCGCCTCCATTCGCTTTGCCGACCAGGTGGGCGAGACGGAGCGCCTGGGCTTTGATAAGTACCAGGTGGAGTTCGATGCCGACAGCGAGCTGAACCCCATCTATAGCCGCATCGTAACCATGTGGCCGAATGCCGACTTCTTCATCAATGGCAAGCTCAAGGAGGATACGGTCTTCAATTTCAGGGATGCACCCAGGCACACGATAGGCCTGAGTGCGCAGACCCAGATATTCGACCACTCCATTGCGGGGAGCGTGAGCATCGTGGCTAAGCAGGGCAAGTCCCGTCGCTGCGACCTCACGTCGCTATCCCTGCGCAAGGATGAAAACCCCGGTCTTACTAAGGATGTCAAGTTTGACAACCCGCCACTGGACATCAGGGTGGAGCAGACCGGCCTGGTAAACCCCAATGCGGTCACGTTGCGCTTTAAGCTTTCCGAGGGGGCAACGCTTAGCGATGGTACGAAGGAGCTAAAGGACGGCGACCAGGTAGACCTCAGTGCTCCCCTAACGCTGACGGTAACCGCCGAGGATGGCAAGACGACCAAGGCCTATCGGCTCTTCATGGCAACCGCCCAGGAAATCACAGGCTTCTCGCTTACCAAGACGATGACCTACGGCGAGGAGCAGGAGCTGAAGGCTACTTCAACCCAGGGGCTTGCCGTACAGTACACCGTGTCCGACAACTCGGTGGTAGCGGTGGTGCGTAGGAATGGCAAGCAGCTCCTCAAGACGGTCGGTGCCGGCAAGGCCGAAGTCTACGCCTCCCAGCCAGGCGAGGGGGCTATACTGCCCGCCGAGCAGCAAACCCTAGAGGTTGAGGTGAAGCGTAAGGCCATAACGGCTGAGCCAAGGATGGAGGTCGAGGCCTACGAGCTGGATAGGATAGCCCAGCTCCTGGAGAAGAAGGACTTCACCTACGATGTGGTGGAGGGCGATGCTGCCCCGATGGTGGAGCAGACCCCGAACTACACCCTGCAGAAGGATGGTAAGAGCTGGGGGATAGACCAGATGCTCAAGGGGGATTTCCTCCAGGCGGGTACCTACACCCTTGCTACCGCACCCGGTCAGAAGCTTCGTACCCCCCGCTACGAGGTAACCTTTGAAGGGGGGCAGCTCACCGTGAAGGAGGAGAATACCGTGATGCTCACGCTGAAGGTGATGCAGGGGGGCAAGCCCGTTCCGCAGGCTACCATCCTTCTCAACGGCATGAGCTTTACCACCGCCGATAACGGCCAGATTACCATCCCCGTCCAGAAGGGCAAGGAGCTGAAGGTGAAAGTGATGAAGGAGGGCCTAGGGGCGCTGAAGGAGCAGACTATCTCCAAGGCATCTCTTGCATCCGACTTCGAGCAGACCTTTACCTTCGGCGAGAGCTTCACCCTCACCTATGCGGCTGGGGCTAACGGCGAGTTGCTCGGTGCGCTAGAGCAGCACATTCCCCAGGGAGGGGATGCTAGCCCCATAGAGGCCATTCCGGCTGCGGGCTACGTATTCGAGCAGTGGGACGACAATAGCAAGGATAACCCACGCCAGGATTTGGCGGTGGATGCCTCCAAGACCATTACTGCCCAGTTCAAGGCGATAGTCATAGAGCTTCAGTATGTGGCTGGGGCGGGCGGTAGGATTGAAGGGCCAAGTAGGCAGACGCTTGCATTTGGCAAGGATGGTGAGGCGGTGCAGGCTGTCCCCGACGATGGCTACGAATTCGTAGACTGGAGCGATGGCTCTACGAGCGACATCCGTAGCGAGGAGGAGCTTGTACGTAGCGAAACCCTCACCGCCAACTTCCGCTTCAAGCGTGCCAATTTTGCCCTGCCGTACGTCCAGAACTTCGACGACCAGGAAGGGATGCCCCAGGGCTGGTCGTCGGAAGACCTCCGCACCGATAGGAAGATACCCCGTAGGCACAGCTGGCAGGTCAGCACGCGCGATGTATTCCACCAGACCGTGGGCATAGGCCAGAAGGTGTACTTCATCTCGGCCGCTGCGCACGACTCGGTGTACCTCGTGCTCAAGACCCCTGAGCTGGATATCGAGGGCATAGGGGCAGATGTGCAGCTGAAGTACAAGCTGGCCTACGGTGTACAGCATAACAAGGCGATGCTTAAGGCCCACCCGAGCTTCTTCCGCCTCAGCTACACGACCGACGGCGGGGCGAGCTGGACGCAGCTCAAGGACTATAAGCACGATGTGGACGACAAGCTCGATGCTGATGATGGTTTCAAGCACGAGCCACGCAAGCAGGATTTCACCATAGCTAGGGCAAAGCTCGCCGGGAAGTCCACCCTCCAGTTCAAGTGGGAATACTGCGTGAAGGATGGGCTCTTTGCCGCCATGGACGACTTCGAGGTGCTCTGCCCCGCTACGTCCAGGTCGAAGATGACCTACCTGGCCGGCGAGGGTGGACACCTCAGGGTGAATGGCCAGGACAAGGCCTTCTACGAGCATACCGCCAATCCGGGTGAAGTTGCCCCGGCGGTGGAGGCCGTCCCCGATGCCAACCACCACTTCCTTCGCTGGTCGGATAGCCTCAAGGATAGCCCCAAGGGCCAGTTCATTGCCAGGCGTCCCGGTGATAGCAAGAGCGTCTACGTCAAGGCGCTGTTCGCTAAGGGGGATGACCCGGCAGGTAGCCTTTATACGCTAACCTATAGCGCGGGCGAACACGGTACGATAAATGGCCTCGAGGTCCAGCAGATCGCCAAGGGCAAGGATGCCTACAGCGTAACGGCGCTACCCGAGGAAGGGTGGGAGTTCGAGAAGTGGGACGACAATAGCAAGGATAACCCACGCCAGGATAAGAATGTGCAGGGGGATCTCAATGCTACCGCCTCCTTCAAGCAGAAGAGCTATACCGTGAAGTTCGACCTGCAGTATGAGGGGGCTCCGGCCATAGCTGGCCAGACCAAGATGAGCGGCGAGAAGGCCGATGAGCCTACAGACCCCGAGAGGACGGGCTACAAGTTCGGCGGGTGGTTTACCTATAAGACCTGCGAGGACGAAGACCGCTACTACTTCACAGAAAAGCTCATGGGAAATATCACCCTCTACGCCAAGTGGAGCAAGGAGTGGAACGTAGAGTACGAGGTAGTAGGGATGACGGCCCCCGTTCCCGTGGCGGCAAAGGTGGCGGATGGCGAGCTACTCACGCCGCCGGTACTGAGCAAGGAGGGTGCTAAGGTCGCCTCCCCCTGGTATCTCGATAATGGCTACACCTACCTCTACGATGCTCAGCAGCCGGTGGTTAGCGACCTAACGCTCTACGCCAAGTATACTGACCCCGTAGAGCTTACCTTTAGCAAGGGGAGCGTCCCCGGCGCCACGGGCATGCCGGGTAAGCAGACCCTCGCCAGCGGTGTCCTGCCCGATGAACCCGCAACCGAACCCACCGCGGGTAATGGCTACATCTTCAAGGGCTGGTTTACTCAAGACACAGGAGGCGAACCCTTCGACTTCTCCCTGCCCCTAACGTCTAGCAAGACCGTCTTTGCGCAGTGGACTGCTCTGCATAGGGTGTCCTTCTATCTGGATGGCAACCCCTACACGGTGGATGGCTCGCCTCTCGAGCAGCTCGTGGAGGAGGGGAGTCCTGCCACCCGCCCGGCCAACCCCATTGAGAAGGGCAAGCTCTTCGACGGATGGTATAGAGAGCAGACCTGCCAAACGGTCTATGATTTCGGCGAGACGGTAACGCAGGCAACTAAGCTCTACGGCCAGTACAAAGCCCTGCTGAGGGTGGACTTCAAGGTGCGCCACTCCGACCCGTCCATCCCCGAGGAGGTGCTACCCGCCGCCTACGTGGAGCAGGGCGCCAAGCTTGTACGCCCGGCAGACCCCATACTCCTGGGCTACCGCTTCAACGGCTGGTTCAAGGATGAGACGTGCAAGAAGCCCTTTGACTTCAGCAATCCAATCAGCGGACCTACCACTATCTACACGAAGTTCACCAGGGCAACGACCTTCAAGTTTATTGCCAACAGCGACAACAAGCTGCGCAACGTCGTGAAGGACTACGGTACAGAGATCACCAAGGACATGTTCCCCACTCCCGAGCGAGAGGGCCATAGGTTCACCGGCTGGTTTAACGAGCCGGAGTACAAGACCCCCTTCAAATGGAACACCTACAATCAGCGCGAGAAGCTGGTGTACGGGCGTATGGAGCTACAGAAGTTCTACATTACCCTCTACTACAACTATAGCGTAGACGGTGAGGAGCAGCTGGAAATGGTGCAGTATGAGTGGGGGACTAGCCTGAAGCCCATCCATGCCAACCCGCAGCGTGAGGGCGCGGAGTTCCAAGGCTGGTTCCTGGACAAGGCGCTAACCAAGCCCTACGACAGCGAAGAACCGATAGAAGGAGCGCTTACCCTCTACGCCAAGTGGAACCTTAGCACCTACTCCGTAGTCTTCCATACGGCCGACGGTGGCATCCTGGCTGAGCGCACCGTCGAGCATGGTGCTACCCTAGTTGACATCCCCCAGGCGCCGGCGGCCCCAGCGGGCAAGGAGTTCAAGGGGTGGCGTATTGGTAGCGCTATGGGTACGAAGTTCGACCCCTCAGCCCCAGTGGTTGCCGAGCTTGACCTGTACCCTGTGTACGCCACCAAGAAGCCGACTCCTTCCGAGCCAGGCAATGGCGATGTCGACCCCAAGGAGGGAACACCTGTCAGCCAGGCATTTGCCGGGCAGATATCCCTTGCGCCCAATCCGGCGAGAGACCTCCTGTATCTGCGTAACCTCAAGGCACCAGGTACTGTATACATCTATAGCCTCCTGGGTGAGATGGTTCGCAGCCAGAGGGTAGCCCCCCAGAGCGCAATAGCCCTCAAGGGGCTGCGGAACGGGGTGTACCTACTCCGCATCGGAGACCAGTGCCTACGCTTCACCATAGCACGCTAGGGGAGAGTAGGGTAGAAGAGCCAGTGCAATAAAGACGGAGGGGGCTACCGCCAGCTGGCGGTAGCCCCCTCCGTCTTTATTGTTCGAATGTAGCTCAGAAGTCGTGCTATTCGGCGCATTGTGTTGTAGGTAGCCCGTAGGCATAGCGGCTCGCCGCATGCCTAGAATGACGGTTTGCCCCCCTGCCCCTCAACCGCCAGCAAATCGGCCTCGACCAGCCGTCTCAGCTCGCGCTTTGCCGTGGCTGGGCTCCCCAGCTCGGGTAGAGCCGTTAGCAGCTTGCTAGAGGTAAAATCCCCCGACTACTCTGCCTAGCTTAGTATGTGCTTTCGCCTGTCCATTTGGCTTTTTCCTCCTCCCCTTTCAGCCCCAAAAACACCCCTTTTCAGCGCAAACATAGCCCCTTT
>PDRH01000035.1 GCA_002748015.1 Bacteroidota bacterium
TGAGCAGGGGCACAGCGTGGACATCTACCTCTGCGATAGCGAGCTACGTGAGGGCTGGGTCAGGCGCTCGAACATCCCCTTCGACAGCATTATCCCCCCCGAAGGGAAGACCCAGGGCGAAGTGCTCATGCGCTACCTCGCCTCCATGGGCCACCGCAGGGACTCCGTCGGCCTCACCTTCCTCTCCCCCGATGACCTCCAGGCCATAGAGGAGGGCCGCACAGCCGTCGGCCTCAGGGGGCGCGGCCCGCTCTACACCTACATCTGGCGGCAGCTGCAGGGCATAGAGCGCGAGATGGTCGACGACACGGTAGCCCCCTGCGATGCCATCCGCCTCTACCGGGGCATACGCGCTACCCTACACGATCAACCCACGCACGCCCCTGTAGGTAGCCTCTCCCTCCTGATAGACCTCGCTGGCCTCGTGGGCTGGATGGCCACCCTACTACTCCTGCTTGCAAGCCTCACCCTCTCCCTGCTGCTAGCCTACCGCCGGGGCTACTGGTGGCTCGCCGAGGGTACGTGGGTCTTCTGGGTGCTGCTCATTGCGCTCTAGCCTACCCTACCCTAGCCCCACCTACCCCGCCCTTCCCCCGCAAGCGAATCCCCCCTACTATTGTTAACTCACCCATCAAAACATGGGGAGACTAACCTGCGCATTATACCAATTATAATGCTTTTATAGGCCTTTTCCACGGGAAATCCACCATTTCACCCCTATACACCCGGCATACCCCCTAGGCATCATCGATTTGGAATGTATCCGCCTCAACTTCCCCTCCGTATTTCTCAGGTGAAATTCGGAGGGGCCGCCTAGGCGGAGAGGCGATGAACCGAATGTGATATTTTGACTTATTGTACAATATGATAGGATACAATAAAGGAAGCGTACCAATGGCGATGAAGCACCCCAGATCGACTTATTGGAGACACGCCGCATGCCTATGAATGGTGAATAGGTGTAAAGCGAATTGGGCGATGCTGCGTACTACGCCCGGAGCATCCGCTGCAGTTTTCGCGCTAAATCCCTACCTTTGCGCAACGGTAAAAATCAACCCCACGCTATGAGCGCAATACTCATCATCTACACGGGTGGCACTATCGGCATGAAGGCCAACCCCGCCACGGGCGCACTCGCCCCCTTCAACTTCGATTTGATCCAGCAGGAGGTGCCGGAGCTGCATAGCTTCGAGAGCCGGATAGACGCCGTGTCGCTCATCCCGCTGGTGGATAGCTCGGATGCTACGCCGGCATTCTGGGAGCAGCTCGTGGTGCTCATCGAGGCGAACTACGAGGAGTACGACGGCTTCGTCATCCTCCACGGTACGGATACCATGGCCTACACGGCGAGCGCACTGAGCTTCATGCTGCCCAACCTGCAGAAGCCGGTGATCCTGACGGGTTCGCAGCTACCCATCGGGGCGCTCCGCACGGACGGTAAGGAGAATCTGCTCTGCGCGCTGGAGATTGCCGAGAAGCAGGGGGAGGACGGCCTACCGCTCATCCCGGAGGTGGCCGTGCTCTTCGACCACAGCCTGATGCGGGGCAACCGGACGACCAAGTTCGGGGCCGAGCGCTTCGATGCCTTCCGCAGCTTCAACTACCCACGCCTAGCCGAGGTGGGCATCCACGTGCGCTACAACCGTAAGTACATACGGGAACGGCCCACGGGGGCGCTCATCGCCGACAGGGCCTACAGCACGCGGGTGAGCTCGCTGCGCCTCTACCCCGGCATCCGGCAGGACATGGTGGAGCGGGTGCTGACGACACCAGGACTCAAAGGCCTGGTGCTAGAGACCTTCGGGGCGGGGAATGCACCGAGCGCAAAATGGTTTCTCGACCTGCTGCAGGGCGCTGTAGAGCGAGGGGTGCTCATAGTAAACATCAGCCAATGCCCGTCAGACAGCATCTCGATGACCTCCTACGATGTGGGGCTAGGGCTGGCGCGGCTGGGCGTGGTGAGCGGGCGAGACATGACCTTCGAGGCGGCGCTGACCAAGCTGATGATGTCGCTACGCCGGGGCGGATTGGACGAGGCCAGGGCCTATTTCGGGCGGGATATTGCTGGCGAAATGACCCTAGCTATTGTAGAATGAACGAAATGTACTAAATTGCGGTCGCTTTCGGCAGGGGGCTAGTAGCCTTAAACCCTGATAATCAGCGGGAAGATGCTCGAAAGTAGACTTGTTGTTCAAGGAGAGGTGGCCGAGTGGTCGAAGGCGCGCGCCTGGAAAGTGCGTATACCTCAAAAGGGTATCGCGGGTTCGAATCCCGCCCTCTCCGCAATGGGATGTGAAAAAGAATGGCAGAGTGGCAGACAAAAGGCCTTAGGGTCTTTTTTTTGCACCGGGTTCAAGAGTTTAGAATCATACTAGGAAACCATAATCAACCCATACGGTGATGAGAAAGTTGTTGCTACTAATGCTTACGGCCGTCCTAACGATGGGGCTGGCCCTATCTGCTGTGGCCCAGGAAACACAGGACAGCGCAGGGGACGCTGCGCAAGCGCAGGTGGCGGCCGAGGGGATGGACTCATTGCAGGCCGCTGAGGCGGACTCGCTACAGGTTGCCGAAGAGGAGGGCATGATGGAAGAGGGGGCGGCGGAGGCACCGCTACACCAGCGAATCAAGACGAAGTTCATCGAGGGTGGACCGGGCTTCATGGGGGTTATCCTCTTCATCCTCATCCTGGGGTTGAGCATCATCATCGAGCGTATCATTTACCTGAACCTGGCGAGTACGAACACGGACAAGCTGCTCGAGAAGGTGGAGAAGGCGCTGAACGAGGGGGGCGTGGAGGCTGCGAAGGAGGTCTGCCGCAATACGCGGGGGCCCGTGGCCAGCATCTTCTACCAGGGGCTGAGCCGCAACGGGCAGGGGATAGAGGCGGTGGAGAAGTCGGTGGTGGCCTACGGCAGCGTGCAGACGCAGCAGCTGGAGAGCGGGCTGACGTGGATATCGCTCTTCATCGCGCTGGCCCCGATGTTCGGCTTCATGGGGACGGTGCTGGGGATGATTTCTGCATTTGACGCCATAGAGGTTGCGGGCGACATCGCCCCCTCGCTGGTGGCCGGGGGTATCAAGATTGCGCTTATCACGACGGTCTTCGGCCTGATTGTGGCGGCCATCCTGCAGATATTCTACAACTACATCCTGGCGAAGATAGACAGCATCGTGATGCACATGGAGGATGCCTCCATCACGCTTGTCGACCTGCTGGTTAACCACAAGCTTACGAAGTAGGCCGTAAACTCAGGAGGAGCCGCCATGGCAAAGGTGAAGTACAAGACGATTACCCGGGGGATAATGGCCTCGCTGATGGTAGTGAGCGTTGCGATCGGCCTGTGGTTCGCTATGCAGCTCTCGGGCTCTGAGGAGCGTACTGACATGCTGGGGGCCGCAGAGCCCATGCTCGTGTGGACCTACGTACTGCTGATCGTGGCATCGGCCGTAGCGGTGGCATTCCCGGTGTACTACGTGGTGCGGAATCCCCGTCAGGCCGTGCGTGCGCTGATATTCGTTGGACTGCTCGGGGCGGTACTCGGGATCTCCTACCTGGTAGCGAGCGATGCACCCATAGCCCGCCCGGTAGGCATGATGGATCCGGCCTTTGCCGACCCATTCATTCTGAAGATGGCGGGAGCAGGGCTGATAGCGACCTATACGCTGCTGATTGTGGCGCTGCTTCTACTCTTGCTGTCCGGCGTGCGCATGCGGCGCTGGGTATAGCATAGCAACGAAGGAGGACTTACCATGGCTAGGGAGCGTCGAAAAATGGAGGAAATAAACGCCAGCTCAATGGCGGATATAGCATTCCTCCTGCTCATTTTCTTCCTTGTAACCACCACGATGAACGTGGACCTAGGGCTACCACGCCTACTCCCCCCGATGCCGAAGAGCGACCAGAAGGACGAGATCCAGGACTACAAGGAGCGGAACGTGCTACTGGTGCGGATCAACCGCTCGGACAAGCTGCTGGTAGCCGGTCGCCCTATGGACCTGAGCGAGCTGAAGGATAAGGCCAAGGAGTTCATCGCCAACCCTCAGAATAGCGAGGAGCTACCGGAGAAGAAGATGGTGGAGGTGCCGTTGCTGGGGGAGATGCCGGTGACCAAGGGGGTAATCTCGCTGCAGAACGACAGGGCAACGACATACAAGGCCTACCTAGCCGTACAGAACGAGCTGATCGCCGCCTACAATGAGCTGCGGAACGGCCTGGCGATGCAGCACTTCGGGCATCCCTTCGACCAGCTCGACGGGGAGGAGAAGCGGGCCATCCAGAAGGCCATCCCGCAGCGGATATCAGAGGCCGAACCGGTAGGCGTTAAAAAGAAAGGGAGGTAGCAGAGCATGGCCAAGTTCAGCAGAAAGGGGAAGGGCGGGCTGCCCGCCATATCGACGGCATCGCTGCCGGACATCGTGTTCATGCTCCTGTTCTTCTTCATGGTGAGCACGACGATGCGGGAGACGGAGATGCGGGTGAGCCTGAAGCTGCCGTCTGCAACGGAGGTGGCCAAGCTCGAGAAGAAGTCGCTGGTCTCGTACATCTACATCGGTACGCCCACGAGGCAGTACCAGCAGCTCTACGGTACGGATTCGCGCATTCAGCTCAACGATGCCTTCAAGACGCTGGAGGACATTCGGGACTTCATCAGCTCGGAGCGGGATGCCCTCTCGGAGTCTGACCGGAACATGCTTACGACCTCGCTCAAGATAGATGAGCATACACGGATGGGTATCGTCTCGGACGTCAAGCAGGAGCTACGCAAGGCCTCTGCGCTGAAGATAAACTACGCCGCGCAACGCAAATAGGCCTTTTCGAGGTCACGCACCTATTACTAAAGCCCGGCTACTACTGGCCGGGCTTTTTTGCATGATGATCGCCCGGAGCTGGCGGGTAATTCCGGGGGCTGGCGCGGTGTGCTGTTGAGCAAAGCGAAAAAACGCTATGCCTACGGGCTACTTGCTACCCAATGCGCCAAAAGGGGGCATTTATCCCGAGCATGTAGCCCGTAGTGGCAGTCGGCTTGCCGCGCCGCAATAAACCGAATAGGGTACAAATTAGACGGATAGCAAACTGGGGGGCATGTTTCAAGGTTTTGATAGCGGTTCTAAAGCACTAGAGCCCTTGGATAGTTTCCGTATTCTATCTATCTTGCAGTCTTTTTCGTGCGGAGCTAGCCTCTTCGCACTATTTGTATCCTTAAAGAGAAGCACACGATGAAAAATGCACTGTTCTTTGTACCCCCGGTGCTCGAGACGACTGAGAGTCCGATTGACACCCAGCTCTTCAATGAGGCTCGCGATCTCTACGAGGATGGAAAATACCTAGAGGCGCTGCACCGCTTCCTCGACCATCTGA
>PDRH01000036.1 GCA_002748015.1 Bacteroidota bacterium
TACTACACAATCGGCTTCCCCTGCGCCTCGAACCGCTCCATGGCCTCCACCCAGGAGTCCAATAGCTCGTGCGACTTGTTCTGCTGGGTGTCAAAGCCCACCATGAGCGAGTCGGCTACGGCGTAGACCAAACGGGTTTTCGGGTCGTAGATGGCCTGCTGCATATGGAAGGTCTTGGGCTTGATGGAGTGCACCCTCGTGGCTACGGCTGGCGTATCCTCGAGGTGGAGGGGGGCGATGAAGTCTATCTCTATGCGAGCGACTACGACCACCACGCTGTCCCACTGCATCTTGGGCTTGAGCAGCTCCTCGAAGTAGCGTAGCCGGCCGAGATCGAAGAACTGCTGAAAGATGGAGTTATTCACGTGGTCCAGGCGGTCCACATCGTTGAAGCGGATTTGCAAATCCGCCGAGTGGTGGAACTGCTCGAGGAAGTCCGCAGGTAGCTCCCTGTGATTGGAGCTTGGGTTCGATTGTTTCTTTTCCATACGCGAATGTAGCAAAAAAGAGCGGCCCGGGCATGTACCCAGGCCGCTCCCAAGAGTTTTCCGTATACGCCTAGCTATATGCTAGCTAGCGTTTTACTTCCCGAGGGTGGCCACCATAACCGCCTTGATGGTATGCAGACGGTTTTCCGCCTCGTCAAAGACGATGGATGCAGGGGACTCGAACACCTCCTCGGTTACCTCCAGGGCATCGTGCCCGTACTTCTGATATATCTCCTCGCCCACGGTTGTTTCGCGGTTGTGGAAGGCCGGGAGGCAGTGCATGAACTTGCAGTCGGGGTTGCCCGTCAGCTCCATGGCGCGCTTGTTCACCTGGTAGGGCATCATCTCCTTGATGCGGTTCTCCCACGCCTCGGCGGGTTCGCCCATCGATACCCATACGTCGGTGTAGAGGAAGTCGCAGCCCTTCACGGCATCCTCAAGCTTGTCGGTGATGGTGATCTTCGCACCGGTCTCCTTGGCAACCTCCTGGGCCATCTTCAGGATTTCCTGGTCAGGCCAGTAGCCCTTCGGGGCGGCGGCGCGGTAGTCCATACCCATCTTGGCGGCGCCCATCATCAGGGAGTTCGCCATGTTGTAGCGGGCATCGCCGAGGTAGCAGAAGGATACCTCGCGCAGGGGTTTGTCGCAGTGCTCGCGCATGGTCAGGAAGTCGGCCAGTATCTGCGTGGGATGCCACTCGTTGGTCAGGCCGTTCCACACCGGCACGCCCGAGTGCTTAGCCAGGGCCTCGACCTTGGTCTGCTCGAAGCCACGGTACTCTATACCGTCGTAGATGCGCCCGAGGACGCGGGCCGTGTCGGCCATCGACTCCTTCTTGCCCATCTGCGAGCCGGTCGGGCCGAGGTAGGTTACCCCTGCGCCCTGGTCGTGCGCCGCGGTCTCGAAGGAGCAGCGGGTACGAGTGGAGTCCTTCTCAAAGAGCAGGACGATGTTCTTCCCCTTGAGCAGCTGCTCCTCGGTGCCGGCGTACTTCGCCTTCTTGAGGTCAGCGGCCAGGTCAATGAGGAACTCTATCTCCTTGGGGGTGAAGTCGTACAGGCGTAGGAAATGCCTGTTTCGTAGGTTGAAAGCCATGGTATTGGTATTATTGTGTTACGTATGATTACATTATTCTCGTACCGTAGACGGTGTCCTCTAGCTTAGTAGCCTCTGTGATAACGGCCACTTCGCCCCCCCTGTCGAGGAAGTCGAGCGAGGCGCGGATCTTGGGGGCCATATTGCCCTCGCCGAACATCCCCTCGGCCAGGTAGCGCTTCACGTCCTCGCGGGGTACGCGGTCGAGCTTCTCCTCGTTGGGCTGACCGTAGTTGATGTAGACGTAGGGCACGTCGGTTAGGATGTAGAAACGTTCGGCCCCTATCCTGGAGGCCAGGACGGAGGAGGCGGAGTCCTTGTCGATCACCGCCTCAATGGGGGTCATCTCCCCCTTTTCCCCTATAGACACCGGCACGCCGCCACCGCCCACCGCCACAACGATTACCCCCGCATCTGATAGGCGCTTAACCATCGGGGCGTTCAGCACGTCGATGGGGCGGGGCGAGGGTACTACACGTCGCCAGCCGGTCTTGCCCTTCTTGGTCTCCTCCTTGAACTGCCAGCCATTCTCCTTGGCGAGGGCATCGGCCTCCTCCTTGCTATAGGTCCGCCCTACCCGCTTGGTAGGGTTCTGGAAGGCCGGGTCGTTGGGGTCAACCTGGACTGGGCTGATGAGGGTGGTGATGTCCTTCTGGATGTGATGCTTGGCCAGCACGTTGCGCAGGCACTGCTCTATCATGTAGCCGATGGATCCCTGCGTCTGCGCCACGCACACATCGAGGGGCATGGCCGGCAGCTCGAACTCATCGTTGCCAGCCGTCTGCTGCATGAGCAGGTTGCCCACCTGCGGGCCATTGCCGTGCGAGAGCACGATGTTGAAACCCTCCTTAATGAGGAATACTATGTTCTCCAGGGTAGCCATGGTGTTCACCACCTGCTCCTCTACCGTTCCCTTCTGTCCGGAGCGCAGGAGCGCATTGCCCCCCAGCGCGATTACCGCTGTCTTTGCCATTGTCTAGCACCGATTACATTACTAAAACGCGAATGTAGGCAAAGGCATGGATATGGGCAATAGGGGGCTAAATCGTGCTGGATAAACGCGCTACTTCCCCTCCCACACGCACTCCTCCATCCACTCTATCTGCCCCTTCTCGCCGATGGCAGCCCCCACCGCCCAAACAGGCTTATCCCCGCCGGAATGCTTATCTGGGTAGCCATTGCGCAGCGCCTGGGCTAATGCCTTCTCCGCAGTCATACCATCCCGCTTCATCTTCAGCTCTATCACGACCACCATCCGCTCGCCGATAATCTCCACGTCGGAGATGCCCCCCGCCCCTATCTGCTCTACCCGCACATCGCTGCGTACACCGGCAAAGATGAGGTGAAGGGCATCGCGGTAGCGGGCCTCTCGCAGCTCCCAGACCCTCTGTGCATCGTCCCTATCCTTCTTCTCGTGGTCGAAGGGGAGGCTGGCGAGGAGAGCCTGGATGCACACCTCTAACGTCTTGATATCCGTGCCGTTGAGGGCGTTCACCAGCTTGCTGTTACGGTTCTTATAATCGTGTCCCTGAGCTATGCCGAGCGTTCTCGGGGCGAGGATTTCCATGATGCTCTCACGTACCTCCCTATTGGGAAAGTCCAGGAGGTAGTTCCCGCCATGGTCCATGCCCTTGATTGTAAGGTAGCCGGACTGGTAGAGGAAGCCCAGCGGGTCGCTATGCTCAAAGTTGAACCTCGAAAGGCTATCTATATTTGCCCTTAGCACCCCATCGAGCCGCAGCACCCCCAGGCCATGGTAGCGGGGGATCAGCCTATCCGCGCTGCTGGTCGTACCGGTCCTGGACCAGTAGTTTTCAAGTCGGCAGGACTTCAGCGCATTCATCAGCCCGAAGGAGTTGTAGACGTGTTCCTCCCGCTCCGAGAAGCGGTATCCATCGTACTTTGCGCGGAGCTGTGCGAGCTGCTCTTCGACCGTCAGGCCATTCTTCTGCGCCATGTACGCAAGCTGCTCGGGGAGGTACTCGTGAATCTCAGCCTCGCTGATGCCGCAGATGGTGCTGTAGTCGGGCAGGAAGCTGATGTCCTCTATGTTGTTGAAGCCGCTGAACAGGCCGACCTGCCGCACCTGGCTAATACCCGTGGCCATGAGGAAGCGCAGAGAATCGTCGGCGGCCTTGAGCGACCTGTAGAAGCCCCGGAGGTAGGCCTTGATCTCATCCAGAAGCGCAGTATCGCCCTTGACCAGCGCATCGAGTATGGGGCTGTCGTACTCGTCGATTAGGACGGCTACGCGCTGGCCGCTGGCCTCATGGAGCTGCTCCAGTACTTGGTAGATATTGTAGCGCTCTGCTTCCGGCCTGACCGGTAGCCCCAGCTTTCTCAAGGTGCTGCTAATCCGCACATGCACCATTTCCCCCATAGCCGCTGGCGAAAGCGCACTGAGGTCGCTGAAGTCGAAGTGTAGCACCGGATGCCTTGCCCAGGCCCTCTCGCCCCTGGACTCTTCCAGCGCATAGAGCTTCAGCCCCTCAAACAGCTCTTGACGCCCCTCCAGGTAGCACGCAATGGTCTTTAGCAGCATGCTCTTGCCGAAACGCCGAGGGCGGCTCAAAAAGACCACCCGGCTCTGATTAACCAGCTCCCAAACCAAGTGGGTCTTGTCCACATAGTACATCCCCTCCTCTCGGATAATCTCAAAGCTCGCCGTCGTGTTGGGGAACTTGCCCAGTTCTATAGCCATGGCACTACCTCCTATTTGGGACAAAGGTACAAAAAACGCCTCCCCCCATCCCTATGCGCCCCTCCTACTGGGGCTATATACGAGCGAAACAAAACCACCTAGCAAAATCTTGCTACATTCGCGTCTTACTTCAACACTGACACAGAACCTATGCGAGTATATATTATCCGCCATACAAGCGTACAGGTCCCCCGCGGCATATGCTACGGGCAGACCGATGTCGACCTCAAAGTAACCTTCGACCAGGAGGCCGCCGTAGTTAAGCAGAACCTCGAGAGCCTCACCTTCGATGCCATCTACACCAGCCCCCTGAGCCGTTGCACACGCCTCGCAGACTACTGCGGCTATAGGGATGCCATCCGCGACGACAGGCTCAAGGAGGTCGACTTCGGCGACTGGGAGTGGCAGTACCTCTACTCCATGACCGATATCCCCGAGGTGCAGTACTGGTTCGCCAACCAGCTCACCGCACGCCCCCCCAAGGGCGAATCCTTCCGCGACGTGCAGCAGCGCTTCCTCAGCTTCGTAGAGGAGAAGAAGGCCGAGGGACAGCAGCAGATCGCCGCCTTCGCCCACGGGGGCATACACCTCAGCGCCATGGAGCACCTCGGCACCCGCTTCGAGGGGGACATCTTCAGCCACCTACCCGGCTACGGCAGCGTCATCCCCTACGACTTCTAGCCAAACCCAGCAGGACTAGCCAACCCTAGCACCATGCATCCCCGGGGGCTAACGCACCAGGCGCTTATCCTTGCGCTCTGCCTACTCCCCCTAGCCTCCGTATGCGCCAAGCCCAAGGCCATCTACACCGAGGACTACTACTGCGCCATCGCCCTGATAGACAACGGACAGCCCGAGAAAGGCGCATTACTATTGGACTCCCTCCTCCGCGAAAGGAGCCACCGCCTCTACGCGCTGGCCAGCGCCAACGCTTGGATAGCCACACGCCAAGCCGACTCCGCTAGAAGACGGCTAGCCCTCAAAGCCCTCAAGCGGGACAACGAGCGATGGCTGGCCTACGCCCGCCTGGAGTGCCACCTTGGGAAGCCCCAGCTGGGCATAGCCCACCTCCAGC
>PDRH01000037.1 GCA_002748015.1 Bacteroidota bacterium
ATGTAGGCAGAGTGTATATGCGGGGATATGGTGGTATCCTGTAGAGGGGTGGATGGCGTTTGCGCACGGCTGATTGTTGGGGCGAGTAGCGTGAGTAGGGTGGCCAGTAGGGCACTGAATATCGCGGGGGTATTGTGTGCGGAGGATGAGGAGAGGGGTGCTATCATGGCTGGCCTTGGAGCTTGATGGTGTCTGGGTAGAGGAGGTACTTCCTGCGTATGCTTTTGAACTGCTCTAGGTCTTTTGCCCACTGCTGGCGTATCTGCTCTTCCGTCCAGCCGTCTTCCATGGCTTTTCGTAGGTCGGGCGTTCCGGCCAGCTGGTTGAAGAAGCGGGTGAAGAATTTGGACTTGCTAGGGCAGCTTTGGTACATCTGTATGAGGTAGGTGAGGTTGAGGCGTGCAGGTCGTGCGGAGTCCCGTAGGTGTCGCAGATCGAGTCCGTGGCATCTTCTACCCTCATAGGGTGGGTGCTTTGCGCCGGTAGTGGGGCGAGGGGTGAAGCTAAAGGTGGTTTGGGGGTGGGTAGGCGAGCCGATTAGCTCAAATGGGCTAGTGGTACCCCGTCCTACGCTGACGGTGGTACCCTCGAATAGGGCGAGGGAGGGGTAAAGGTATACGGCGTTCTGGGTGGGGAGGTTGGGCGAGGGCGGGATTTCTATTGGGTATTCCGAGGTGTGGGCATAGTAGGGGCATTTGATGACGGTGAGCGGGCATTGGGCGCCGTCCTTGAGCCATTTCTCGCCGTTGAGCATTAGGGCGTATTCTCCGGTGGTCATGCCGTGTACCCATGGTATGGGCTGCATGCCGACGAAGGAGCGGTAGCGTGGTTCGAGGGTGGGGCCGTCGACGTAGTGTCCATTGGGGTTGGGGCGGTCGAGGATGATGAGGTGGATGTTTTGCTGGGCGCAGGCCTCCATGATGTATTGGAGGGTGGAGAGGTAGGTGTAGCATCGTACGCCCACGTCCTGTAGGTCGTAGATGATGAGGTCGATGTTGCGGAGTTGCTCTTCGGTGGGGCGTTTCTGCTTGCCATAGAGGCTGTAGATTTTTATGCCGTTCTTCAGCATGCTATTGCCGATGTTCTGCCCGGCATCTGCGAGTCCCTTCAGGCCGTGCTCGGGGGTAAAGATGGCCTTGATGTATATGTTGTGGGCGAGTAGGCGGTCTATGAGGTGTATACCCTCAGCGCTGGAGGTGTGATTGGCTACGAGGGCGATGATTTTGCCCTGCAGGAGGGGTAGGTAGGCGGTGGTGTTTAATTCTGCTGGGAGTGGGGGAGGGGGCATTTTTTGGAGGGTAATGGCTGGGGGAGGGGTGCGGGGGCTGGCTTGCTCTTTCTGCGTATTTTGCGCTTTTGGATTAGTATGGGGTGTAGCGGGGCGCTGGGCTATGCATGCCTGCGTAGCCAGGAGGTGGAGTAGGGTAAGGATGAGGAGGGATGGGTAGTAGAGCAGTTTTTTCATGTAAAGATAGCCCCCATATGCTAGATTGCATATGGGGGCCATTGGTCTTGCGTTTACTCGCTAGAGCGTACGCCCTGGGTATGCCTTGAGGCCGGCCTCAAAGACCTTCATGGCTTTCTCCAGATCCTTGATGTTGAGGACGTAGGCCATGCGCGCCTCGTTACGTCCCTTACCCGGCGTGCCGTAGAAGCCTTCTGCTGGTGCTATCATGACGGTGCTGTTGTCCATGGAGAACTCCTCGAGCATCCACTGGGCAAACTTGTTGGCATCGTCTACCGGTAGCTTGACCACGGTGTAGAATGCGCCCTTGGGCATGGGGGTAAACACGCCCTCCATCTTGTTGAGCGCGTTGACCATGAAGTCGCGGCGTGCGATGTACTCGTTGTATACGGTGTCGAAGTACTCCTGCGGGGTTTCCAGCGCGGCTTCCGCAGCGAGCTGCCCATATGCCGGGGCGCAGAGGCGAGCCATGGCGAACTGTAGTACACCCTTCATGAGCTCCTTGTTGCGGCTGACGATGGCGCCGATACGTACGCCGCACATGCTGTAGCGCTTGGACACGGAGTCTACGAGTATGGTGTTGTTCTCCAGGCCGGGTAGCTCCATGACGGAGAAGTGCTTGTGGCCGTCGTAGCAGAACTCGCGGTATACCTCGTCTGCAATGAGGAAGAGGTCGTGCTTGAGGGCTATCTTGCCGAGGCTCTCTATCTCCTCCTGTGAATATAGGTAGCCGGTGGGGTTGTTGGGGTTGCAGACCATGATGGCCTTGGTCTTAGGCGTAATGAGCTTTTCGAACTCAGCGATTGGGGGTAGCGCAAAGCCCTCGTCGATGCTCGATGGTACTGCGATGATGTTAATGCCGACTTCAGCAGCAATGCCATTGTAGTTGGCGTAGTAGGGTTCGGGGATGATGATTTCGTCGCCTGGGTCAAGGGTGGTCATGAGGGCGAAGAACAGGGCTTCTGAGCCGGATTGGGTAACGATGAGGTCGCTTATCTCGATGTTGATACCCACGCCCTTGTAGTACTCCACGAGGCCCTTGCGGTAGGACATGAGTCCTGACGAGTCGCTGTAGGCGAGAACCTTCAGGTCGTTGTTCTTGATGGCGTTGAGGGCGCATTCCGGCGTTTCGATATCGGGCTGTCCGATGTTGAGGTGGTACACCTTCACTCCCCTTTCCTTTGCCGCATTGGCGAAGGGTACGAGTTTCCGGATGGGGGAAGCGGGCATGGTGGCCGCTTTGCTTGAGATTTTTGGCATGGTTTCTTTGCGTTAGGCTCCGTAGAGCATTATTCCATTCGCTTACAAATTTAGGCGGTATCTACGATACTGCCAAATGGAAAGGGTAAAAAAGAGGGTTCTGGGCTTTGGAGGGTTACTGCGCTAGAGCTAGCCAGAGAGGCCGAAAAAAAGATAGGGGCAGAAGCATAAGCTTCTGCCCCTATCCTGAGCCTGCTCCCCATCTAGGACTTGAACCTAGGACCCCCTGATTAACAGTCAGGTGCTCTAACCAACTGAGCTAATGAGGAATGTAAGGTGCAATTGGTTGGTAAAGTCTTCAACTTCCCCCCGTTTGCGAGTGCAAAGGTATATGCTTTGGTTGGAATATCCAAATGTAGGGGCGAAAAAACTCTTCGTGCTTTGGGGTAAGGCTCGGCTACTTGCGATGAGTCGATGGCCTAACAGCTTGTTTTTGAGTCGCTATATGTTCTTTTTTTGCACCCTTCCAAAGGTATGGACTGACATGTAGCGTCGCCATATGGTGGTGTGCCGGATTTTGGGGACTCCGTACTGCTGTATGAAATCCTTGGCGGCCTGTAGCGTTCTTGCGGTGCAGAGGCCATCGAGGTGTGGGTCATAGTTGTCGACGACCCACTGCCGCTGGGCTGCAAAGGGGTCGTTCTTCAGGTTGTCCCAGACGGCCGCGGGGAGTTCTTCCGGTTTGGTTACATCCTGCCAGAAGAGGTCGTGGGCTATGGTTCTGACGGTTATAACCGGCTTGTTGAGCAGGAGCATTTCGTAGACAACGGAGGAGGTATCGCTCAGCATGATGTCGGCTGCGACTTCGTAGGGGGCAATATCATTGTCCTCAATGTAGAGTATATTCTCAAACTGCTTGGCCAGCTCGCGGTACTCGTTGACCCATTTCTTGTGGGTCATGGGGTGGAATTTGATGAGTATGAGGTTCTCCTCTTGCTGCGCTAGCACTATGAGCTGCAGTTTGATTTGGGGAATGGAGGTGAGGCGTGGCGAGAAGGTGGGGGCGTAGAGTATGATGTGTTTTGCCTGGTACTTTTCCCTGATTTCCTTGGCTTTGGTATTATAGAGTGGCATGGATCGCACAAGGCTATCCTGCCGTAGCCAGCCAGTCTCTACGACGTGGAAGTCCTGCCTATTCCCCTTTAGGCGTTCGAATTCCTGGGTGAAGTATGGTCCCTGGGTGGCGTAGATGTCGAAGTACCCCCTGATTTGGAACTGGTCGCCCTTTTCGGCGGCGTAGCCATGGAATACGTTGATTTTGACCCCGCTGAGGTAATAGGGTACGATGTTTCCCGGGGCAAAGATGGCCTCTGGCATGAAGTCGGCGGCCTCCTGCATTGATGTGGTGTGCTTGAAGTCGTTGGCATAGGGGAACTGCTCGATGTGCCGGCCATCGAGATACCAGAGTATGTCGTAGTCCCCCTGCTCCTGCGCTTCGAGAGCTAGGGGGTGTAGGATGTTGAGTGCGTACTTCTGCTCGCAGAAAAGGAGTATTCGCATGCTTCTATCGCGTGTTGTCGCTCTCGTTAGGGTAGGCGATATTTCGTCTTACCTCTGGGTTGTCCGCTCCGGGATGTTGCTTTAGGAATTCTCTATAGGGGGTGTTCAGGTCTAGGTATGCGCAGTGGTGTACTTCTATGTTTTCTGGTTCTGGTATGCTCATGTAGTCGCCGTAGAGGGTCGTAAGGTATTCATCTGGTTGCTCTACCCCCTTGAGCGTTGTGTCCGCGAATATATAAGGAGTAGGCGAGCCGTAGGTAGCTTTTGCGTCAATGAATTTCCCTCGTTTATCAAAGTCGCTGGCGTACTGGGCGCTTTCAAAGGGTACTTTTTGCCTCCATTGATGTATCCACCGTTGGGTTGTCTTCCCGGCTATGAGCTGCTGTAATAGCCAGTAGAGCAGTCCATCTGGTCGGTATCCGTGCTTGAAGGGGTAGCGGTTAGCCCAGTAGTTCAGGCGGGTTAGTAGGCGGTACACCTTGATGTGCCTCCATCGTTTGAAGCCGGGGGCTGGCACTCCGTCTATGGGGAAAACGTCTATGGTAATGCCGCCGACCCTCCATTCGTGCCACCTCTCCCAGCTGGTGGTGTGCCGGTCGATGAGGCGCGCAAATGCCCAGTGGAAGCGTTCCAATGTGCGTCCGTCCACTAGCTCGTAGCGTTTGGGTAGCCAGTCCTTTGCGTGTTGCATCAGCATCTCATAGTCCCTTCTTGGGAGGCCTATGTCCATGTCGTTGTCCCAGGGGATGAATCCCCCATGGCGTATGGCTCCGAGCATGGTGCCGCCGATCATGTAGTACTGTAGCCCGTGGGCATCACAGGCCTTGGCGAGTACCTTGAGCATCTCGAGCATGGCCTGCTGGTGGCCAAGGAGCTGTTGTGTGGGATGGTATTCCCAGCCGGTTGTTGCCCCCATCTAGCTATTTCCCCTCCCCGTCCAGTTCTTCTCCTCCCGCTCTAGGGAGGCCTGTATGATATCGTTCGCTGAGCCGATAATCTGCCGTTTGATGGAGGTGGTGCTGACTCCCTGCGTATAGGGGAGGTAGACCACCTGCTTCCCGGGCTGCGACTTCATCCACTCCAGGCCATCGAGATGCTTATGCTCCCAGTCCGAGCCTATGGTTACAAT
>PDRH01000016.1 GCA_002748015.1 Bacteroidota bacterium
GCGGGGAGTACTCCGGCTGTATTTTAGAGGATTTCCCCCTGCTTATCAAGCTGATAGATACGGGTAAGCCGTTGTCGATACAGGTGCATCCGGACGATGTGGCGGCGCATGGGGCCGGACTCCCCTGCGGGAAGAACGAGATGTGGTATATCCTCGAGTCAGAGAAGGGGGCGGAGATAACCCTTGGACTGAAGGAGGCACTGGGGGTGGATGCAGTGCGGCGGGCTGTGGAAGGGAATGCCCTTGAGGAGTTGCTACAGACCTTTCGAACGGGGCGTAATGACTTCTTCCAGGTGAATGCTGGGCAGATACATGGGATAGGGGCCGGGCAGTACCTCCTGGAGATTCAGCAGCCTTCGGATACCACCTATCGTTTGTATGATTATGGGCGTTTGGACCATGGGGGGCATCCCCGAGAGTTGCATGTGGAGGAGGCGCTGGGGGTGGCGAAGCTCACGCCCTACGTTCCCGAGCCGATACATACGCTATACCAGGAGGGGGATGTGCAGCGGCGTGTGCTGGTGCGGACGAAGGACTATACGGTGGAGCGTTACACCTTCCTTGGTGATGCGAGATTGCCACTTGAACCACCGGCCGGGCGGGCGACAATGCTGATACCCCTAAGCTCGCCCTTACTGCTTATTCATCCGGTAGAGGAGGCCTATCTGGGCGCGCAGACCATGCGAAACCAGATGATTCCGCCCCTCTCGCCCTGTCTATTGCCCGGGGGGATGGGGGCTGTAGAGCTCTCTGGGCAGAGGGGGGATGTGGTGCTTGGGGCTTGGGTGGGAGACTAAGCGTATGGCTAGATTAGCCCCTTCGTCTTCAGCAGCTCGGCCATTTGTTGCTGTAGTTCTTTTGCCTTTTCGCCTGCGACCTGGGCGAAGTTCTCGGAGCTATCGGCATAGATAATCCCGCGGGAGGAGTTGACCAGTAGGCCGCAGTGGTCGTTGAGGCCGTGGCGTGCAACCTCCTCAAGGCTACCGCCCTGTGCACCTACGCCCGGCACGAGGAGGAAGTGGTCAGGGGCGATGGCTCGTACCCTATCGAGCATCTCGGGGTGGGTTGCGCCCACTACGTACATTAGGCTGTCGGTGCTACCCCAGGCTTGCGATTTCTCGAGTACCAGCTCGAATAGCTCCTTCCTGCCGTTGCCGCTGTCTATGGTTAGGGTCTGGAAGTCGGAGTAGGACTTGTTGGAGGTCAGGGCGAGGATGATGGCCCATTTGCCCTGGTACTTGAGGAAGGGCGATATGGAGTTCTCGCCCATGTAGGGGGAGAGGGTTACCGCATCGAAGTCGATGTCGGCCAGGAGGCTCTTGGCGTACATGTCGGCCGTGTTGGCGATGTCGCCCCGCTTGGCATCTGCAATGAGGAACTTGCCGGGGTGCTTCGCCCGGATGTACTCTACGGTTTTCTGTAGTGCCGTGAGCCCTTCTACACCGTGCGCCTCGTAGAAGGCAAGGTTGGGCTTGTAGGCTACGCAGTAGTCGGCCGTGGCATCAACTATCGCCCTGTTGAAGGCGAAGAGTGGCTCTGGGGTGTCTGCTAGGCATCGGGGGAGCTTGGTGGCATCGGTGTCCAGCCCGACGCATAGGAAGGATTGGCGTCTCTGTATCTCGGTGAAGAGTTCCTGTCTGTTCATGTTCCTATGCCCTTTCTGTACCTGTTTTCTGCCTACGGGGTGAGGTGCAGGGCAGTGTGCCTCTGCACTGGTGTATTACTATGCGTTTAGGGAGAACGTGCTAGATGCCGCTTGCGCGTAGCCGCTCCGCGTTCTCGGCGATTTGGAGCTGGTCGAGTATGCCCTGTATGTCGCCGTTGAGCACGCCCTGGAGGTTATAGACGGTGTAGTTGATGCGGTGGTCGGTTACGCGCCCCTGGGGGAAGTTGTAGGTGCGGATCTTGGCCGAGCGGTCGCCTGTGGACACCATGGTCTTCCGCTGGGAGGCTATGCCGTCGAGGTACTTCTGGTACTCGATGCTATAGAGGCGTGAGCGTAGCTCCACGAGGGCCTTTTCGAAGTTCTTGATTTGGGACTTCTGATCCTGGCACT
Source organism: Bacteroidota bacterium (assembly GCA_002748015.1). GTDB lineage: Bacteria > Bacteroidota > Bacteroidia > Bacteroidales > CAJPTX01 > Bacteroides_D. The sequence continues at coordinate 2,057 of PDRH01000016.1, forward strand.
GCACCACGATGTTGGTGGGGATGTGGGTTAGGCGCACGGCAGAGTAGGTGGTGTTGACGCTCTGCCCACCGGGACCGGAGGAGCAGTAGGTGTCCTTTCGTATGTCCTCCATCTTGAGGTCGATGTCGAACTCCTCGGCCTCGGGTAGCACAACTACCGAGGCGGCGGAGGTGTGGACGCGCCCCTGGGTCTCAGTGGCGGGCACGCGTTGTACGCGGTGTACACCGCTCTCGTACTTCATCACGCCGTATACGCCTTCGCCAGAGAGGTTGAAGACAATCTCCTTGAAGCCACCCATGGTGCCTTCGTTGAAGGAGGATACCTCAATTTTCCAACCCCGGGTCTCGGCGAAGTGCTGGTACATGCGGTAGAGGTCGCCGGCAAAAAGAGCCGCCTCGTCGCCCCCGGTACCCCCACGGATTTCCACCAGGGCGTTCTTGGAGTCCTGGGGGTCAGAGGGGAGTAGCAGGAGTTTGATTTCCTCCTCCATGGGGTCTACCTGCGGGAGGAGCTCGTCTAGCTCCTCCTTGGCCATGGCGCGCATCTCCTCGTCGCTCTCGTTGGCCACGATGTCCTGCGCGGAGGCGATGTTGCTCAGCAGGTCGGCGTACTTCTTGTGGGCTTCCACCACGGTCTCTAGCTCGCGGTACTCCTTGCTCAGGGCCACGAAGCGCTTCATGTCGGCCATGGCCTCCGGCTGGGCTATGAGCTCGCCGACCTCGTCAAATCGTACTTTTATATCCTCTAGCTTCTGGAGTAGTCCACTCTCTGCCATCGTATCCTCGTATTATATATATAGAATTGCGCGGTGAACGCCCTAGGGTATTCACCGCGCAAAGGTAATCATTTTGGCTAGTTAAGGGTGAGACGGTGGGGGATGCCGTTTATCTGGATGATGTACTGACCCTTGGGAAGGAATGATAGGTCGATCGAACCACTGCTTGCCCGCTGAATAGCTATAAGCTGTTCGCCCAGGAGGCTATAGACGTGTATAGTAGCCGGTTCAGTAAGGTCGCTGATGAAGATGATACCCTGGCTGGGGTTGGGAGCAATGGTGTAGGGGGATGCCTCGGGTTTGCTTACAGGCGTATCGAGCGCTTTGCTCCCTCCCTGCTTTTTCTTGTCTACCTTATCCTCTTCTGGCTCTTCCGCCTCTTCCTTTTCTTCTTTGGCTACCGTGATGGTGCAGGTTGCGCTTTTTCCGGAGGGGGTGTTCTTTACCGTAATGGTGGCAGTACCTGACGTGTGAGCGGTAACCTTGCCTGTCTGGTCAACGCTGGCGATGTCCTTCTCGGAGCTGCTCCACTCGAGGGATTTATCCGATGCGTTGTCTGGGGCAACCGTAGCCGTGAGCTGCAGTTCTTCGCTGGGCTTTAGGGTTGCTTCCTGCTTGTCGAGGGTGATTCCCGTCACGGGTTGGATCACGGTAATTTCTATCTCGGCTGGAGCGGCTGTTCCCTCGACGGGCTTGGCCTCTATGGTGGCCTTGCCTGGTCCTATAGCCGTAACGAGGCCGTCGGCGCTTACGGTTACTATGTCCGTTTTGCCATCCTTCACGGTGTAGGTTACTTCTTTGTTCTCGACGTACTTAGGCGATATGATGGCGGTCAGTTGCAGGGTTTCCTTAATAGCAAGTTCCTTGGGGCTTGCGGGGGCAAGTGCGATGCCTGTGGGGATGGGGACGAGCTTGATGGATTTTAGATCGGCATTATCATTTTTGTCCTTTATCATCTCCCCCTCTAGTTTTCCACCCACGGGCTCGCTGATCTTGACATTATCTAGGGAGATTACAGGGGTTCTTCTTATTGCTAGACCAGTAGAGGCTTCTACGCCCATTTCAACCTTAGCCTTCTTGATTACGAGCGGGGTGCGGGTCAACTGGCCACCGTCGATTGCGTAGTCCTTTGCGGTGATTATTAGGTGGCATTCCTCAACGGTTAGGGTTGTGGTGCGCATTAATATGATGGCGCAGTCTTCGGTCGCTTGCTTGTTGGTTCTGATTGTGAGGCTTCCATCGCCTTTAATAGTGGTATTTTCGTATAGCCGTATTCCGCATAGCTTGGGGGGCTGAGAGCTAGAGCCAGAGCCAGGAATGACGAGGGGCTCTATAACATTATCGCCCTTCAGAAGTATGGTGAGCCCTTGAACGCCAGTGTTATCAATAGCAAATACGAGACTTGTGACACCTGCCCTTGGAGTAGTCTTGATGGTGGCATTGTTAAGTGTCAGGGTTTTGCTCTCTTTGTCATAGGTCACCGTTCCAGTGACGTTGAGATCGCTCAAGTTTGGATTATCCGCCAAGTCATACGTATTAATCTTGAGGCCATACGCACCATGGCTAGGTGTTGCACAGAGGCTTACTCCCAGTAGCAGGAGTAGCGTAGTAAGTAGAGTTCTCCTTCGTATCATAGCGTAGTGTTTTTAATGCGCGGCAAATGTAGGAAAAAGGATGTCGTTGTATATGGCTTTTTCGGGGGACTTCTTGAGTGTGCATGCACTTTTTGCTATCTTTGCTAGACACGCTTGGCCGGTGGCGAAAGTGCGGGTTTCGTGGCCGACCAAGCTAGATACAAACCTAAAGGGAAAAGAAGCTATGGGTAATCTATGGAAAGAGCTAGAAAAGCTAAAGAGCTATCGGTGGGTGGATCTAACGCACCCGTTGAACAATGAAAGCCCCTACTGGTCGGGCATGCCGGATGGGGTGCTGGCGCTGGGCGAGACTGCCGTGTCCTTCGAGGAGATGAACCTCTGCATTCAGACGTTCAAATTCCCCGGTCAGCTGGGGACGCACATCGACTTCCCGGCGCACTTCTCGAAGGGCAATAAGCTCTGCGGGGACTATGGGGTGAAGGATTTCGTTTTCCCGCTGGTGGTTATCGACCTGAGCGAGAAGGTGAAGGCCAATGTGGACTATGAGATTACTCTTGATGACATTAAGGAGTTCGAGGCGAAATATGGGCGTATCCCCGAGGGGAGCTTCGTGGCTATTCGTACGGATTGGCACAAGCGTTGGCCGGATGGTGATGCCCTAGCCAATGCAGATGCGGACGGCAACGAGCATTTCCCGGGGTGGACGATGGAGACGCTGCGTTTCCTCTACAAGGAGCGTAGCATAGCGGCCAATGGGCATGAGACGCTCGATACGGATGCGCCGATTACGAGTAGCAAGGTGGGCGATTTGCAGTGCGAGCGCTACGTTCTCGATGAGGGGAAGATCCAGCTGGAGCTGATGGCTAAC
>PDRH01000001.1 GCA_002748015.1 Bacteroidota bacterium
GGCTGCTTCTTCTGCTGGGCCTGCGCGGGATTCTTAGTACTCCCCTTGCTGCGCTTACGGGACTTACGCTTGGGCGACTTCTTGGAGCGGTCAAAACGAGTAATGCTCTCCTCCTGTATAACGTTGCTAAAGGTAGGGGCCGATTCTGCAGGTATCTCGGGTGCGGGGCGTAGGGTATCTATGGGCGCCCCCTTCTTGCCCTCTGCGTTGAGCGCCATGATCTGGGCAACCTGCTCGGTTGTGAGCATGAGGAGATCCGCGCTGCTTTTGGGTTCTCTGGAGAACCACATGTAACCCCTGAAAATGTCGTTCTTGACGTAGAAGAGTTCGCAGTCCTCAAGCAGCAAACGCCCCCTGACCCGCGGCATTTTCTGCTTGGCCTCGAGGTAGGTGTCCACCTCGAAGTTGAGGCAACACTTCAGCTTGCCGCATAGACCGGCCTGCTTCTGGGGGTTGGGGGTCAGGTCCTGAGCCTTAATGGTGGAGGTGGTTACGGAGGCGAAGGAACTTAGCCACTTCTCGCAGCATATGGAGCGTCCGCAGGCACCGAGGCCCCCAACGCGGGCAGCCTCCTGGCGTGGCCCAATCTGGCGCATCTCTATGCGTACACGGAACTCGCTGGCCAGTATGCGAACCAGCTCACGGAAGTCCACCCGCTTATCCGCGCTGTAGTAGAAGAGAGCCTTCGTACCATCACCCTGAAACTCCACGTCGGAGAGCTTCATCCGCAGACCGAGGTTAAGGGCTATCTGGCGGGACTTGAGCATGGCGCTATACTCGCGGTCAATGCTCTCGCACCACTTCTGCACGTCATTCTCCGTTGCCTTACGGTATACGACGGGGAGGGGTGCCTGACCATCGGGGTGCTGGCACTGGTGCTTAATGTAGGTACGCTTGGCGAGCCATCCCGTGAGCTGCACCACGCCTATATCATGGCCTGGATTGGCACTTACTGCAACGACATCCCCCTGGGCCAGCACCAGCATATCACGGTTGAGGTAGAAGCCCCTACGCCCGTTTTTGAACTCTATAGTAACGATTTCGGAGTCTGTAGCTCCCCTAGTATATTGCGTCCCCCAGTCGAATGCGCTAGGGGTCTGCCTGCCTTCGCTCTTTATGTAGAACTCTTCCAGACCCTCGCGCTGGGCAATGATGCCCCTTGAGTTCTCTCGGATTTCCATCCGCAATCTCCTTCCTTAATTTGCCCCCAGCCTAGAGATGGGGGTATATATGTGTCCCCTTACGGGTAGCTTTCATTGACCGTATTCGGCGGTTGCAAAGGTAGGAAAAAGGGGATGAAAAGGCAAATGAAACCGCGGTGCTACCTGTCGGGGTCTTCGGGATAGGCAATGCGCGAGTGGTGGGCGTTGAGGAGCTTCTCGAGAAATATGCGCTTGATGGTGGTAATATCCTTGAAGGTGATATTTGCATCGTTGAACTGACCGTCCTCCATTTGCCCGTCTATAATCTTGTCAATGAGTTCCCTAAGGGAATCCGGATTGATGATTTTAAGACTACGCGACGCCGCCTCGCATGCATCGGCCATCATCATGACCGCCTGCTCCATAGTGAAGGGACGCGGGCCGGGATAGGTGAAGGCCTCCCGCATATCGGGTTCGTTGGGATGCTCCTCCTTATACTTTATGTAGAAGAACTTGGTCTGAGAAGTGCCGTGGTGGGTGAGCATAAAGTCGATAATCTGCTTAGGCAGACGGTGCTTCCGCGCGATTTCCGCCCCTTCGGTAACATGCGCAATGATAATCCTAGCACTCTCCAAATACCCGAGCGTATCATGCGGGCTCATACCGTGGGCTTGGTTCTCCGTGAAGTACTCCGGATGGTTAGTCTTACCGATATCGTGGTAAAGGGCTCCAGTACGGGCAAGGAGCGAGTTTCCACCGAGCTCCACGGTGGCAGCCTCGGCGAGGCTGGCAACCCCCATGCTATGCTGGAAGGTGCCGGGTGCTTCCTCTGCCAGCATACGCAAAAGGGGCTGATTGGAATCGCAAAGCTCCATGAGGGTCATGTTGCTGATGAAGCCAAAGAGTTTCTCGATGGGAGCCATGAGCTGGTATGTGGCCAGGGTGAGAAGAGCGTTTAGGCCAAGGAAGCCTATAGTAGCGAGGCTGATACTCCTCCAGCTACTCTCCTGCAAAGTGGCGATAGTACCATAGCTCAAGAGGTAGGCTATGAGTATGAGAACCACAAGCTGAAGAAGGCGCCCACGACGATAGGTGTTCTTGACGAAGAGGACCGCAGTAGCCGCACCAAAGCTCATCACCACAGCGTAGCGGTAGCTGTCGGGGGCGAAGAAGCCAATGATGGAGATGATAAGAAAGGAGGTGATGAAAGCGAGCTGCGCATCGTAGAAAGTCCTAAGGAGGAGCGGGACGATGGCCAGGGGTATGATGTAGAGGCCCATGGGGCTGAACTCGAGGACGAGGAAACCAGTCAGTATCATTATGCCGGAGAGAAGCATAAGGAAGAGAACCTTTCTATCATGCTCGGGAAGGAAGACTTTAGGGTAGGCTATCCGGAGATAGGTATAGTAGAGGGCGTAGGCCATCGCCAGCAGGAGGAAGTAACCAGCCTCGGTAACCCAGGACCAGAACCCCCTCCGGGAGCGCGTCTGCATAACGCGCCTTAGAGATACGAGCTTGAGGTAGGACTCCCGGGTTACGACATCACCATTACCAATTATCTTCTCGCCACTGGGGACCAGGCCATCCGTCCGGGAGAGCTGCCGTAGCCTGTCGGACAGCACCTTCGCATTGAGGGCTGAATCGTACTGGAGGTTGGGCCGTAGGAGTTTGGCCAAATCCTGCGCAGGAAGACGCTCGCTAATCCAAGCGGTCTGCGGATGCTCCAGGAGATTCTGGCGTATGAATGCGCTAGCGGTCGCAGGCGTAAAGACCTCCTGCGTCTCCGTGGGGTAGAGAACCTGCGCACGAAGAACGGCGAAGGTTGTCTTGGGGGCCAGAGCGAGGAGGTCTGCCTCGCTGAGTACGCCAACACGGTATACGTAATCCAGCAGCTGGCTAAGCTCTCGGCGGTAACCCTTGCGATGCCTAGTGGGCGGAGAAGTCCGACCAATAGAATCTGCCTGGACAGTCTTGCGTGCCGGAGCAGGAGCAACTAGGGCGATTTCACGCACGTTGCTCAGAAGAAAAGGAAGGACAGTATGTACGACGATGGTGTCGTGCAGGAAAATGCGCTCTACGCTCTGCTCGAGGTGCTCCTTCTGGCGCTTGTACTCGGCCTCCGGCTTGTAGAGGGGGTAGTCGAAGGGGGCACGGAGCGTGGAGTAGGTCCACTCCTTGCCCTCCTGGAACTCGTAGTGAAAGCGGTTGCGCCGTGGCACAGCTAGATAGAGCACCACAACGACAAGGGCAAACCCGAGGACGACCTTAAGGCGTTGCCACTGGGGCGAGAGCTTCGACAGGGGCATGCTTCCTAGGAGCTAGCCTACTCCTCTTCCGGTTCTACCTCCGGGCCCGACACTATAATCCGGCCGCAGTACTCGCAGATGATGAGCTTTTTCTTCAGACGAATATCCAGCTGGCGCTGCGGTGGTATGCGGTTGAAGCACCCCCCGCAGGAGTTACGCACCACATCCACAACGGCCAGCCCATTGCGCGAGTTGGCCCGTATCTGCGAGTAGCCGGTACGCAGATGCTTAGGCAGCATGGCCAGCAGGCGCTCGGACTCCTTCTCTAGCTCCGACTCCTCCACCGCAGTCTCCCGGATGATGGTGTCGAGCTCCTGCTGCTTGGCCTGCAGGTCTAGCGTACGCTCCTCTATAAGCTGCTTGGTCTGCTCTATGCGGTCAGCCAGGCCTTCAATAGCCACCTTGCACTCCTTAATCTGCTTGTTGCAGAGTTCTATGACGAGCTTCTGGTATTCCAACTCCTTGGACAGGGCATCAAACTCGCGGTTGTTCCGCACGTTCTTCTGCTGCTCCGTATAGCGCTTGATGAGCGCCTCGGCATCCTTGATTTCGAGCTTCTTGCCGGTCACCTCGTCCGCCCTGTCCTTGGACTCGCCCTGCAGCTTCTCTGTGCGAGCCTGCAAACCCTCTATCTCCGTCTCCAGATCCTCCACCTCAAGGGGCAGCTCACCCCGGAGGGCACGAATGGCATCCCGCTTGGAGTCCACCTGCTGGAGGGCATACAGGGTGCGCAGCTGCATATCGATTGACATATCCTGTGGGCTGACTTTACGCTCTTCCATCGCTAGTTCTTATTGTAGTAATACCCCAAAGGGCTGATTTCACATTCACTATTACAAACCGCAAAGCTAGTGAAATTGTTGGTAATTATACTATGTAGTAGCTCTACCGCCACCATTTCAGACTCATGGTGGCCCACATCCAGGAGGAGCAGATGCTCCCCTCCACGCTGGAAATCGTGGTACTTGAGATCGGCAGTTATATAGGCATCAGCCCCGCACGCCTTGGCCTGGCCGATAAGCTCAGCGCCACTCCCCCCGCAGAGGGCCACTCGGGCAACGCTATGCGCTTCCCCCACGCGGCTATGACGTAGCACCTCAGTGGGCACCCCCTCAAGCACGAAGGACAGGAAGGCATCACGGGGCAAAGGCGCCTTCAAGTTCCCGACAACGCCCAGGCCATCACCCGCTTGCACCGCCTGCGGATGCGGGGATAAGGGCTGCATCCCCTGTAGGCCAAGCCTCGCACCAAGGGCATAGCTAACACCATTTGTCGTGCTATCCAAATTGGTATGCGCAGCGATTACACCGATTTCCCGCCGTATGCACTCTACAACCATACCGGCAGGCCCCTCCGGAGAGATCATACGCTTAAGCCCGGAGAATATGAGCGGGTGGTGCGAAACTATCAGATTAGCTCCCAGCCGCTGCGCCTCCTCAATCACGTCAGGAGTTACGTCGAGGCATAGGATAACGCCCCGAACCTCTGTACCTGGTAGACCAACAAGCAACCCGCTGTTATCGTAGGATTCCTGCAGCCCCCAGGGCGCATACGCACCGATGGCGGCCGCTACATCAGCAAAGGTGGTCGCCATGCTTAGCCCAGCAATTTCTTAAGCTCCAGGAGTAGCTCCTTCGCCTCGGTTATGGACTGTATCGCCTCCACACGCCGCACCTCTGGGTCGCTGTTCGCGCTGAGTCGCTTCTTCACGCTCTCGGGCGACATGCCCTCCACGCGCAGGTAGTAGTGTATACGCTTGATGAGCTCCACATCCTCCTGGGTGTACTTACGCCTGTCCTTCGACGTGCGCATGGGCTTAAGCTGCGGAAACTCATTCTCCCAGTAGCGGAGAGTAGAGGCGGGTTCACCCACCATCTTCGACACCTCGCCAATCTTGTAGTAGAGCTTACCGCCCATTTCCTGATGGTCTTTCATAGCTACGGGTGTTAATTAATCGAGCGACTGGCCATTCTGCGAGGCGATGTGAGCCAAGGCTGCCAGACGGGCGGGATCTAGCTCAAGGAAAAAGTAGTTGATTGGGTCGACGGGCTCTTCCTTCACCCTGACCTCGTAGTGCAGATGCGGGGCCATGCTCATGCCGGTATTACCCACCGTGGCAATGATATCCCCACGCTCAACACGCCTACCCTGTCGCACCTTTATGTCCTCCAAGTGCGAGTACATGGTGGAGTAGCCATGGCCATGGTCTAGAAGAATGGAGCGCCCCATCCCCCGCTGGCTCTTGCGAATCTGCTTGACCACCCCCTTGGCCGTCGCCATCACCGGCGTACCTACAGGGCAAGCATAGTCCACCCCGGTATGCATCTTAAGCACCTTGTAGAAGGGGTGTATCCGCACGCCAAAGGGGGCGGCGATGTGCATAAGATTCTCATTTTTTACCGGCTGGATGGACGGGACGCTCGCCATGAAATCCTGCTGTCCCTGCGCTAGCTCCACCAGCTCATCGAAGGCCTCAGAGCCCTCCTGCGCCTCCTCACGTAGCAGGAGGGTATACTCCCTGGTGCTCGCCACCATGGATGCCTCACCGTCAATCGCTACGCTCTTGTACAGCTCATTCGCCCTGCGGGCCGCATCCTGGGCATCCGAGCGATCGGGCTCCGACTCAAAGAGCGAGCGGTATATATCCCTATCTCGCTGCTCTAGGTCCTTTAGCACCACCGACAGCTGCTTGTACTTCTCCTGCAGCTCATGAAGGCGCTCCTCCAGCACCCTATTCTCGTTGGCTACCCTCCTCTCCCGCGGAGTATAAGCTATGTACGAATAGATGATGTAGGCCAGCACCGCAAGAGCGATTCCGGCAAGCAGATACCGAAAGGCACGCTTGAGCCAGTAGGCAAAGCCACGCGACTCCTTGGTGAAGCTAAGGGACTCTAGGTTGAAATTGTACTTTGCCATCCGCAGGGCGAAAATTTCAGCAGGGAACTCCTAGAAGCCAACCGCTCTAGTCGAGAGCAGGCATCTCCTCGGCATGCTGGATCATCTCCTCGTAGATCTCCCCGGTCATATCAGCGAAGTAGTGTATCGGATTGATGGGTTGCCCCTTCAGGAGAACCTCGTAGTGCAGGTGCGTTCCCGTGCTACGCCCTGTCGACCCCATCAACCCCACAACCTGACCTCGCTTCACGCTCTCCCCCACAGCCACAGATATCCGGTTGAGATGCGCATAGCGCGTACTGTAGCCAAAACCATGGTCCACCACCACCTGGTTCCCATAGCCAGAACCCGACCGCTTCGCCAGCACCACCACACCATCGCCCGTTGCATGTATCGGAGTATTGGGGCGTGCCACAAAATCCAGACCAGCATGGAACTTAGACCGGTGCGTAAAGGGATCGTAACGGTAGCCAAACGGCGACGATATACGCCTAAGCTCGTGGATGGCAACTGGCTGAATCGCCGGCATGCAACGAAGAAACTGCTCCTTCTCGTTGGCCAGCTTAGCCACCTCATCGAAGGACTTCGACTGAATATACTCGCGCCACGAGAGGCGATCTATGCTCTCAGTCAGGCGGATCAGCGCATCTCCACCCTCAATATGCTCCAAATCCGCATAGCTCTTCGCTCCCCCTACTCCACCCCGCCGCACGGTGCTGGGGATACTATCGCTCTCGAAAATCACCCGGTACACATTGTTGTCCCTGTGCTCTATGGCCTCCAGCTGGCGGAGCGAGCTATTCACCTGACGCTCTAGCATACCAATTTCTGTCCGGAGGTCATCACCCGCACGCGTCAGACGGTATGAACGGGGCGTGTCAAAAATCGACGTGTAGAAATACATCAGCACGAGACCCACCGCAGCGCTTATCAGCAGGTGGAGCACCATGCGCCCCGCGCGACGAAGGCCACTACTCTCCTTCCGCTCGTACTGTAGCGTCTCAGTATTAAAACGATAACCCCTATTACTCATCGAAGCAAGCTTGTTGACCGCACCCGAGCAGAAATGCATACTCGGTACACGTGGCGCAAAGGTACACAAAAAAAGTACTCCGGCCAGAGAATTCGCTAGAATAAACCCAATACGAATCTTTCACGGGAACGCACACCCCAGGGAGATGGCCAGCCAAACGCGTTATGAAAAAAACCGATGAATCTGACGAATAGCACCCTAGCAAAAAGGCCACCACGCCCAGCAGACGAAGTGGCCCAATATGCTACAGCAGCAGTCCTGACTAGGTTATCATACCACCGCAAACATTGATTACCTGCCCGTTCACGTAGCTCGCCATGTCGGAGGCCAAGAATAGGCAGACCTTAGCAACATCCTCCGGCGCACCCGCACGATGTAGGGGGATCTTCTCCTCCCACTTCTCCTGGATATCCTCAGGCAACCCAGCCGTCATATCCGTCTGTATATAGCCCGGGGCCACCGCATTCACACGGATATTCCGCGGACCCAGCTCCTTGGCCAGGCTCTTGGTGAAGCCAATCATACCCGCCTTCGAGGCCGAGTAGCTCGCCTGGCCAAAGTTACCCACAACGCCAACTACAGAACTCATGTTTATCACCACGCCGGACTTCTGCTTCATCATCAGCATACTCGCCGCCTTGGTAACATTGAAGGCCGACTTCAGGTTCACACGCAGCACCTCATCCCACAGCTCCTCCGTCATACGCATCAGGAGTGCATCCTTAGCTATCCCAGCATTGTTAACCAGTATATCAACCCCCCCGAAATCCGCCTTTACGTCCTCCACGAGCTTCTCCGCGCTGGCGAAATCGCTCGCATCTGAAACGTAGCCATGGGCCTTCACCCCTATAGCCTGCAGCTCCTTGAGCGTCGCCTCGAAGGGTTCGCTCTGGCGGGTGCCAGTAAAGGCCACATTCGCACCTGCATGCGCAAAGGCCAGAGCTATCGCATGACCGATACCACGCGAACCGCCCGTTATCAGCGCATTCTTGCCTTCCAGTAGTTTACTCTGCATTGCCAAACCCCTTCAAATTAGAGCAACGACTTGATGGCCGCCAAAGCCTTATCGTAGTCAGGCTCATTGGTCACCTCCGGAACGTACTCCACGTACTGCACCACATCATCCTTGTCGATCACCACCACGCCACGTGCCAGCAGACGAAGCCCAGGTAGCTCAAAGCCGTACTTCTGGCCGAACTCCATCCCCAGGTGGTCGGACATCATCGTCATATTCTGTACCCCCTCAGCGGCGCAGAACTTACCTAGCGCGAAGGGCAAGTCGGCGGACACCGTGTACATCGCTACGCCATCGCCTAGCTTGGCCGCCTCCTGGTTGAAGCGCCCAGCCTGCGCATTGCACACCGGCGTATCGATGGAGGGGAATACTGCGATCACACGCACCTTACCCTTGCTATCGGAGAGCTTTACGGGTTGCAAATCCAAACCCTGACCAACAAACTCAGGGGCCTTCTCACCCACTTTTATCTCCTTACCTAGCAACTCCATACCGTTGCCGCCAAATGTCACCTTCATAGTCTTATCAATTAATGTTACTCTTATTCCTAAACGTTCTAGCTAAGGCTTTGTTCGGTCGCCGCCTCCAGGAGCAGCTCCTGCATCTCAACGTAGGTACCCCTCTCCTCTTCGTAGTACACCCGAATGGTTCGTCCGCTACCCGGCCCCTCCGACAGCAGGAACTCCGAGATGGGGTCCTCCACCCAGCGCTGCAAGGCGCGCCGCAACGGACGTGCACCGTAGCGAGCATCAAAGCCCTCCTCCACGAGGAAACCCCGCGCCGCTGCGCTTAGCTCCAGCGTATACCCCAGATCTGCCAGGCGACTAGCTATGCCACGAATCTCCACATCCAGAATGGCGCTGATATCATCCTGCCCCAGCGCATTGAAGTGCACCAGATCATCCAGACGATTCAGGAACTCCGGCGGGAAGTGCTTATTCAAATGCTTAGCCAGGAAGCGGCGCTTATGCTCCTGCGCATGCACCTCCCGCTCGGCAGTGGCAAACCCAATGCCCATACCAAAGTCCTGCAGCTCGCGGCTCCCCACGTTGCTCGTCATGATGATGATGGTATTCCGAAAATCCACCCGTCGCCCATTCCCATCGGTCATATGCCCCTCATCGAGCATCTGCAGCAGCAGGTTGTATATCTTCGGCGAGGCCTTCTCTATCTCATCGAGCAGTATCACGGAGTAGGGATTCCGGCGCACCTTCTCCGTCAGCTCGCCCCCCTCACCGTAGCCCACATAGCCCGGAGGCGCACCGATAAGGCGAGAGGACGAGAAGCCCTCCACGTACTCCGACATATCTACCCGTATAAGGTTCTTCTCGCTCTCGAACAGCTGCTTGGCCAGCTGCTTAGCCAGGAAGGTCTTGCCCACACCCGTCGGCCCCAGGAACATGAATGCCCCGATGGGCTTCCCCGGATTCCGCAGACCAGAACGGTTACGGCGGATGGCCCGCGATATGGACTCTATGGCCTCGCCCTGTCCTATGACAGTACCCTTCAACGCCTCCTCCAGGCTCAGCAGCCGCAACGACTCGCTCTCCTGCAAGCGCTGCACCGGCACCCGCGAAACCATCGAGACCACCTCAGCTATCGCCTCATCATCCACCACCTTCACCTGGCCGCCATCCGTGGCGCTATGGTTCTGCACCTCACGCTCCTTCATCTCCTGCAGCGAGCTGTACTTGGCTTTCTGCTGCTGCACCTCCAGCTGGCTACCCGCCGCCTCGCTCGCCGAAATATCATCCAGCACCCTATCCATCTGCTCCTCCAGCCACTTGGCCCGGCGCGTCTTCGGCGGCGACTGCGTCGCCAGCCTAGCACCCGCCTCATCGAGCGCATCCAGAGCCTTATCCGGCTGCTGGCGGTCAGAAACGTAGCGGTTCGTAAGGTTCACGCACGCCTCCAACGCCTCGTCGGTATACTCCACCCTATGGAAGCTCTCGTAGGTTATCTTGAGCTTCTGCAGAATCGAGAGCGTCTCCTCATCAGTCGGCGGATCCACCATCACCCTCTGAAAGCGACGCTCCAGCGCCCCATCCGACTCCACGCTCTTGCGGTACTCATCGATGGTCGTAGAACCTATGCACTGGAACTCGCCCCGCGCAAGCGCCGGCTTGAGGATGTTGGCCGCATCCAGCGTACCACTCGCGCTACCCGCCCCCATTATCGTATGAAGCTCATCGATGAAGAGGATGTACCTCCCCGCCTCACGAACCTCATCGAGGATGATCTTCATCCGCTCCTCAAACTCGCCACGAAACTTCGTGCCCGCCACTACGGCGGTAATATCCAGCTGCAGCAGCTCCTTATCCGCCAGCTGCGAGGGCACATCCCCGCTCGCCATACGCTGCGCAAACCCCTCAACTATAGCCGTCTTCCCCACACCCGGATCGCCTATCAGCACCGGGTTGTTCTTCCGACGACGGCAGAGAATTTGCGTCAAGCGCGTTATCTCTAGCTGTCGACCCACCACGGGGTCCAGCCTACCCTCCTTGGCCCGCTCCGAGAGGTTCACCGTGAAATCCTCCAGCCCCAGGCGGACCTCTCCGTCCTCCCCGACCTCGCGCTCCGGCGACGACTTGCGGGACTTCCGATACGATGAGCTATCCTCCCCATCCGAGGAGCCCTCGCTGTCCTTCACCACCAGGAATTTCATGGCATCCAGCTGGAAACGCTCCGCATCCACCCCCTCGCGCCGCATCAATTCGGCGGTTGCCGTTTCACCACTTTTCAGCAGCCCCAGGACAACATGCCCCTCATTCATCACCTCCGAACCCATCTGGCGGCTGAGCTGATACGCATCGTAGAGGATACGTCGCGCATCCGCATCGTAGGTGATTTCCGTACTATCCGTCAGCGCAAAACCCCGCTCCACTCCACGCAGCGCCTCCATCAGCCCCCGCTTCAAATCGTCCAAATCCACATTCATCCCCATTAGCACCCAGCGAACAAAGCTCCTATTCGTACGCAGAATACCCAGCATGAGGTGGTCAGGGCGGATAGAAACGCTGTTCAAGCGCATCGCCTCAGAGTGGCTCAGCAACAATATCTTCTTCAGATCCTGGCTATAACTCTTTTCCATAGAACACCTACCCTTTTCCCCCAGCTCCTATACTGGGGATATTAACCCAACGCCCAAAGTTGCGCGCTAGATATATAGAACGTATAAAGCCAAGAATTGTTGCGCACATCCCCAGCATTGCCCCACAAGCATAAAGGGAGAAAACCAGCGCTTCCCTCCCATTCTCAGCAGGCGAAATTTGCCACCGCACGGCGAACGAATCGCCGGCAGTGGCAAACGACCTAGGCCAATCTATATCCACCGAACCAGCGGGAACTCCGTCCGGCTCGACAGCAGCTCATGCCGAGGGAAGAGACGGATCGCCAGATCGTAGGCCCCCGGCGCAGATGGCGCAAAGCAGACCTCATAGGTCGCATGCGTCCCCTCCACGTTCACCAGCTTGTAGTCAAACGAGCGGCGCACCACCACATCCCCGCTAAAGCGCTTCAACTCGCGGATTACCAGCTCCACGCCCACCTCCTCGGGGGAGATATTGGGCAGATCCAGCACCACCCGCCCGCGGTACTCCGTACCAGTCGACATGGCCTGCGAGCCAACCCCCATATCATCCGCACGGACCACATGGATCTGACCCCAGTAGCGCAGCATCTTCAGCTTCCAGCTCGTCAGCTCCTTAAGCCCCCTCTCCTGGCCATCCAGCAGGCGCACCAGCCGCTCATACATCGGCGTGTAGTAGCGCGAGAAGTAGTCCGCCTGCATCCGCGTGCTGCTGAAGTCCGGCGCCACCTCCGTCATCGACCTACGGATGCTGCGAACCCAACCCGTCGGAACACCTGCCGCATCGCGATCGTAGAACAGGGGTACCAGATCGTTCTCTATCATGCTGTAGATCCGCTCCGCATCCAGCTCGTCCTGCGCATCCTGGTTGGCATACTCCCGCTCCTCCGGCAGCGCCCAGCCCGCCCCCTCGCGGTAGCCCTCTACCCACCAGCCATCCAGCACGCTGAAGTGCAGACCGCCATTCATCACCGCCTTCATCCCGCTCGTACCCGAGGCCTCCTGCATCCGCGTCGGCGTATTCATCCAGACATCCACCCCTCGCACCAAGCTCTTGGCCAGCGGCATATCGTAGTTCGGTAGGAAGAGCAGCTTACCCCGGAACTCTGGCCGGAGCGATATCTCGTAGATCCGCTTAATCAGATCCTGCCCCCCCCCATCATGCGGGTGCGCCTTACCGGCAAAGAGCAGCTGCACGGGCCGATCCTCACGGTTGAGAAGGCTTGCCAACCTATCCAGGTCGCGGAGCAGAATGTGCGCCCGCTTGTAGGTAGCGAAGCGACGGGCAAAACCTATCGTCAGCACATCCGGGCGCAGACGCTCGCACACCTCGACCACCTCCCGCGGCGTACGCATATGCAGCATCTCCGGGCTCTGCAACTTCTCCTTCACCGCCTCGACCAGCTGCCCACGCAGCCCCTCACGCAGCGCCCACACCTCGGCATCGGGCATCTCATTGACACGCTCCCAGCGCGGCAACGCATCCCGATCCTCCTGGCTACCCAGCGCCGTACGCCACTCCTGCGCTATCCACGTCGGGTAGTGCACCCCGTTGGTCACGTAGCCCACGTGGTTTTCCTGCGCGTAGTAGCCCGGCCACAGCCCCTCGAACATCGCCTTACTCACATCCCCATGCAGCCGGCTCACCCCGTTCATACCATTGGAGAAGTTGGCCGCCAGGTTGCTCATGCTGAACTTCTCGCCGCCATCCCCCGGATGCACCCGGCCGAAGCCAATGAAGCGCTCCCAGCTGATACCGTACCGCGCCGGGTAGTGCGACATGAACACCCGCACCATCTCCTCCTCGAAGGTGTCATGCCCCGCTGGCACCGGCGTATGCGTCGTAAACAGGCAGCGCGCACGTACCAGCTCCATCGCCTCGGCGAAGCCACGCCCCTCCTCCTGCATAAGATGGCGCATGGCCTCCAGCGCCGCAAAGGCCGCATGCCCCTCATTGAGATGCATCATGTCCACCTCGCAGCCCAGCGCCTGCAGCGCGCGAACGCCCCCTACGCCCAGCACCATCTCCTGCTTGAACCGATTCTCACGGTCCCCACCATAGAGGTAGTGCGTAATGCTCTTGTCCTGCTTATCATTGCCCTCGAAGTCCGTGTCCAGCAGGTAGAGCGGAATGCGGCCCACCATCACCTTCCAAACCCGCACGCACACCTGCCGCCCCGGAAGGCCCACCTGCACGGTTACCCAGTTGCCCTGCGCATCTCGCACCGGCTGGGCCGCCGTCTCCATGAACTTCTGCTGATTGTAGACCGCCTCCTGCTGGCCCGTCATCGAAACCCGCTGCACGAAGTAGCCATACCTATAGAGCAAACCAACCCCCACCATCGCAATGTTCCTGTCCGAAGCCTCCTTCAGGTAGTCCCCAGCCAGGATGCCCAGCCCCCCGGAATAGAGCTTGAGCGAAGAGTGCAGACCGTACTCCATGCTGAAGTAGCCTATCCGCGGCTTCGGCATCGCCAGGGGCTGCCCCATGTACTCATCGAAGGCCGCCTTGACCTCAGCCAGCAGCGACATGAAGGACTCGTTGTCGCGCAGCTCCTCCAGGCGCTCGTAGTCTATCTCCGACAGCAGCTTCAGCGGATTGCGCTCCGACTCCTCCCACAGCTCGGGCGATATGCTCGCAAAGAGACGCTGCGCCCCCGGATGCCAGCTCCACCAGAGGTTGTGCGCCAGCTCATCGAGCGTCTGCAGACCCTCGGGCAGCTGCAGCTCCACCACCAGACGACGCCACGCCGGATACTCCACCCCCTTGCGAATATCCAGGATGGACTCCTGAACCGCCTGGCGGCTGCTATCCAAATTCTCCATGCGCACCTCGGCACGCTCCAGCGCCAGACCGTAGACCTTCCAGTAGTTACCCACGAAGTCCTTCCACGCCGCCGTACCCGCCAGCCGCTTGGCCACCCGGCGGAAATCCGCCTGCGCCTCCCGCTGGTCGAACTGCTGCAGCATCACGCGAGCCACCCGCTCAACGATGGTATCAAACGAAGCGCCAGCCCGCTCCACCACGTAGGCCCCATGCTCCAGGTCCACCACGCCATCCTCCTCATGCTGCCCCACCGTGCCCTGCTCGCAGAGCCAGCTACCGAAACCTGCATAGTCGCTCGTAACCGTCGGCACGCTGAAGGCCAGACTCTCCAGCGGGGTGTAGCCCCAGGGCTCGTAGTTGGAGCAGAACACCGTCATATCCATCCCCGCCAGCAGGTCGTAGTAGGGCATATCAAACGCCCCATCCGCCCCATCGAGGTAGCAGGGCACAAACATCACCTTCACCCGGTCCTCCGGAGCATTGCGTAGCCCCCGGTCGCCCAGGCGGCGCATCAGCGGGTCGTTCCACAGGTCGCTCAGGTAGTGCGTCATGATGTGGTCCTCCCCCTCGGGCACAACGCCCCCGTCCCGTACCTCAGGGCGAACCCCGTTATTACCCGCCGGAATCATCAGGCAGGCCAGCACATCGGTCCCAGCCGACCCATCCCGCCCACGGAGCGAAGCATTCAGCGAGGCCAGGGCATCCACCAGCACATCCAAGCCCTTATTTGTAAACTCGTAGCGACCACCCGTGCCCACCATGAACACGTCCTTGGGCAGCTCCGCCCCCACGAGGCTATGGGCCACCTCCAGCAGGCGGCGGCGGGAGGCCGTGCGCACCCCTCGGAGGTCAGCCGCCGTGCCCACCAGCGAGGCATCAAAACCGTTGGTTGTTATGGCATCCACCTCCTTGCCGAGGAACTGCCGACACTCCCGGGCCGTAATCGCGCTCACGGTAGTAACCGCATCGGCCTGCTCCGCGCTGATGCGCTCCATGCTCTGCTTGGAGACCACCTGGAAATCCCGAGCTGACTGGTCGGCGTTGAACTCCTCCAGCTGTTCGTAGAGGGGGAGCCCATTGCCCGCGATGCTACGCCCCAGCACCGTGGCGTGGGTGGTGAAGACGGTGGCCACCTCTGGTAGCGCATCCTTCAGGAACAGCACGCCCGACCCCGTCATCCATTCATGGAACTGGGCTACCACGCGCGTCTGCATGGGCAGGCGATTCTCCACCAGGCTCTCTATCACCTCACCCGCGGCGTAGCCAAATAGCACGGGCTCCACGTAGTCCCAATGCCCCTGGAGCGAATCGAGGCCGTACTCATCCCAGAACCACCTGAGGATATAGTCCTTCTGCGCCACGAGGTAGGTAAAGTCCACCAGCACCACCACCGGCGCCCCCTCTATACGCCAACGCCCCGCCCGGACCGGTAGCCCCTCCTCCCGCATGCGCTCAGCCCAGAGCGAGAGGTGCGTGTCCACCTCCTCAAACTCGGGATTCGCCTCACCCGGATACAAATCTGGCCCGATGGCCACATAGCCCCCATCGTAGCCCGAGAGCAGGCTCTGCACCTTAGTACCCACTACGGTGTGGATGCCCCCCACCTTATTGCAAACCTCCCAGCTTACTTCAAATATAAAATCCGGACGTATCGCCATGCTTCCTCTCCTTGTCTTATTGTACCCCCCCAACCCGTTCACCCAGTCAACGGCAACAAAGATAATTAAAAAACGAAGACTTCCTATATCCTCCAGGCTATTTCTTCGCCCCGCCTAGGGGGCCGCTCCGTATTTTCCCGGTGAAATACGGAGCGGCCCCCTAGGCGGAGTGGAGTTTCTTCAGGGAATCGACAAGATGAAATGCGCTATAAATCGTCGAAGGAGGGGAAATTTGGGGAAATTTCTCACTGGATTGTAGCTAGGTCGGATAATTTTTGTACCTTTATAACAAATAAACACGGTACTATGGAACGCTCATACATCAGCAAGGACAAGGAACAGCTCACGAATCTGCGCAAGGCGCTGGCCTGCGAAATCCTGGCCACCAACGGCAACGGGGCCTATGCCAGCACGACCCTGGCCATGTGCAACACGCGGAAGTACCACGGCCTGCTGGTGCTGCCGCTGGATAGCTTCGGGGGCGAGCGCTACGTGCTGCTGCACTCCCTGCACGAGCAGGTGATTGTGGAGGGGATGACCTTCAACCTGGCTGTCAAGCGCTACCCTGGCGAGTACTTCCCCAAGGGGCATAAGTACCTCCGGCAGTACGACATGGTGCCCAACCCCTCTTTCGAGTACCAGGTGGGCACGGCCTACCTCCGAAAGGAGATCCTCATGCCACGGGAGAAGGAGCAGGTGCTCATCCGCTACACCCTGCGGGAGGCCGAGAGCGCCATCACCCTGCGGATAAAGCCCTTCCTATCCTTCCGCCGGATGCACGACCTCAGCCGCGCCAACATGGCGGCCAACACCTACTACACGCCCATCCCCCACGGGATGGCCACGTGCATGTACGAGGGTTTCCCGACGCTGCACCTGCAGACCAGCCTGAAGAGCGAGTACATCCATGCGCCCGACTGGTACTACAACGTGGAGTACCAGCGGGAGGCCGAACGGGGCTACGATTCGCATGAAGACCTATACACACCGGGCTACTTCGAGCTGACGCTCCAGCCGGGGGAGAGCTTCGTCCTCTCGGCGGCCACCTCGCGCAAGCAGCCCGCCCGGCTCCCAAAGCTCTACGAGGACTCGCTAAGGGAGAAATCGCCACGGACCAACTTCGCCAGCACGCTCATGACGGCGGCCCGCCAGTTCATCGTGGTGCGGGACAAGGGGACCTACGTGGTGGCGGGCTACCCGTGGTTCGGTCGCTGGGGGCGTGATACGCTCATCGCCCTACCCGACCTAACGCTCACCCTCGGCCAGCCGGAGAGGTGCAGGGCGGCCATCAGCACGCTCGTTGACGAAATGCGCGATGGGCTGCTGCCCAACATGGGGGCGGTGGGCAACTCGGCCTACAACAGCGTGGATGCGCCCCTGTGGCTATTCGTAGCGGTGCAGCAGTACATCGACCGGGCGGCCGACCCGCAGAAGGCCCATAGGGAAGCCTGGAAGCTCTGGGGCGAAGCGATGGTGCAGATATTCGAGCGCTACTCCCGCAGGGGAGAGGAGGGCTTCGGCCTACGGATGAACGAGCAAGGGCTAATATGGGCCGGGGAACCGGGCTATGCCCTCACGTGGATGGACGCAGTAGTACAGGGACGACCAGTAACACCGAGGGGTGGCTACGACGTGGAAATAAACGCGCTATGGTACAACGCCATCCGCTTTCTGGAGGGCTTTGCTGAGAAGTCCAAGGCGCTACAGCAGGCCAAGCTGCCCGAGCTGGCCAGGTCAGTGGAGGAGGCCTATCGTAGCATGTTCTTCATCCCGCACGATGGCTACCTGGCCGACTACGTGGATGAGCAGGGAGCGCACCGGGAGTGCCGCCCGAACCAGATCTTGGCGGTGGGGCTGAAGTACTCGCCGCTCACCGAGGAGCAGCAGCGGGATGTGCTACATACCGTGCAGACGCACCTCTATACGCCGCTGGGGTTGCATACGCTCTCGCCACGGAATCCCTACTACAAGGGGCACTACCTGGGCGACCAGGCCACCCGGGACTTTGCGTACCACCAGGGCACCATCTGGACCTGGCTACTGGCCCCCTACCTCGATGCGGTAATGCGGGTGAAGGGGCCAAAGGCGGTGCATCGGGTGAGCGAGCAGATCCTCTCGACGCTCGAGCCCCTCCTGCAGCAGAACGGCCTGGGGACGCTGAGCGAGATATACGATGGGGATCCACCCCACGAGCCCGGTGGCACCTTTGCGCAGGCGTGGAGCGTGTCGGCCGCGGTGCATGCCCTGGAGGCCTACTGCAAGACGACGCCCCCCTCGGAGAGGTTCGGCTCGCAGTGGTTCTGCGATAACGTAATCAATGGTAGGAAGAATGGCTAATAACGACTAATGGAGTATATGATATGCGCGTACTAATGTTCGGATGGGAGTTTCCGCCACATATAACTGGAGGCCTCGGGACAGCGTGCCTAGGGATGACCCGCGCGCTGGTGCAGGAGGGGGTGGAGGTCACCTTCGTGCTGCCGCGGCTCTTCGGACAGGAGGAGCAGGGGGATATCCGCCTGGTCTCCGCCCGCGATCTGGGGCTTAGCCTAGGGAACGATGAGGTGCTATTCCTGAAGGAGCATGCGAAGTTCCTGACCATCGATTCGTACCTGCATCCGTACATTGGGCAGGAGGATCTATGGAGCGAATGGCGGGAGGATAGGGAGCGGGAGTTCCGCCTGCACCACTGGCGGGAGGAGTACTTCGACTTCAGCGGGCGCTACGGGGCAAACCTGATGGAGGAGGTGGCGCGCTACGCAATGCTGGGGGCAGTGGTGGCGCGACGGGAGCACTTCGACGTTATCCATGCGCACGACTGGCTGACCTACGAGGCGGGGATAGCGGCCAAGCGGGCCTCTGGGAAGCCGCTGGTGGTACATGTACACGCCACGGAGTTTGACCGGAGCGGGGAGAATGTGAACCAGCTAGTGTACGACATCGAGCGGCGGGGGATGCACGCGGCCGACAGGGTCATCGCGGTAAGCAACCGGACGCGGGAGATCGTCATCGAGCGGTACGGCGTACCGGCCGAGAAGGTAGTAACGGTGCACAACGCGGTGGACTTCTCGGGCCAGAGCCTGCTGGGGCCGCTGGAGCGCCCCTTCCCGGAAATGGTGGTAACCTTCCTGGGGCGAATTACGTTCCAGAAGGGGCCGGAGTACTTCGTGGAGGCGGCGCACCGGGTGCTGCAGAAGATGGACAACGTGCGCTTCGTGATGGCCGGGAGCGGGAATACCCTGCACCAGATGGTAAGCCGGGTGGCGGAGCTGGGGATGGGTAGCAAGTTCCACTTCGCGGGCTTCCTCAAGGGGGAGGACGTGGACACTATGTACCGGATGAGCGATGTATACGTCATGCCATCGGTGAGCGAGCCCTTCGGGATTACGCCGCTGGAGGCCATGCGGAATACCGTGCCGGTCATCATCTCCAAGCAGAGCGGGGTGGCCGAGGTGCTCAAGTACGCCATCAAGGTGGACTTCTGGGACATCGATGCGATTGCCGATAGCATCTACGGCATCCTGAACTACCGCGCGTTGCAACGCTTCTTCCAACACCACGGAGCGGAGGAGGTGAAGGGCATACAGTGGAGCCATGCCGCGCTGAAGATCAAAGATATATACGGGGAGGTGCAGCCCGCGTAGGGGGAACGAGGGGACGGAATTATAGAACACTAAAAAGAGGAAATGCCTATGCGTACAATATGCTTTTACTTCCAGGTACACCAGCCCTACCGCCTGCGCCAGTACCGCTTCTTCGATATAGGGGTTAACCACGACTACTTTGACCGGGAGGCCAATGAAGGCATAGTCCGGAAGGTGGCGCAGAAATGCTACCTACCGATGAATGGGGTGCTGGAGGAGCTAATCGGTCGCTACGGGGCGCAGTTCCGGGTGGCGTTCTCGATATCGGGCATCGCGCTGGACCAGTTCGAGGCCTACTGCCCTGAGGTGCTCGAGAGCTTCCAGCGGCTGGCGGCCACCGGTAGCGTGGAGTTCCTGGCGGAGACCTACTCGCACTCGCTCTCGGCGCTGGCCAATGAGGAGGAGTTCCGGGCGCAGGTGAAGATGCACCACAGGCGCATAGAGGAGCTGTTCGGCCAGAGCCCGACAACCTTCCGCGATACGGAGCTGATATACTCCGACCGCATAGGGCACACGGTGGCGGAGATGGGCTACGAGCAGATGCTGACCGAGGGGGCAAAGCACATCCTAGCATGGAAGAGCCCAAACTATTTGTACCACAATACTATGAGCCCCCGCCTAAAGCTGCTGCTGAAGAACTTCCAGCTGAGCGACGACATCGCCTTCCGCTTCTCCAACCAGGGATGGGAGGGCTGGCCGCTAACGGCTGAGAAGTACGCGCACTGGCTGGGGGCGCTACCGTATCGGGACGAGGTGGTGAACCTCTTCATGGACTACGAGACCTTCGGGGAGCATCAATGGGCGGACACGGGCATCTTCGACTTCATGCGGGCGCTACCGGAGGCGGTGTTCCGCAACGGGGAGTACGAGTTCCTCACGCCCCGGCAGGTGGTGAAGAAGCACCAATCCGTAGGGCCGCTGCACGTGGAGTACCCGATCAGCTGGGCAGACGAGGAGCGCGACCTGACGGCCTGGCTGGGCAACGAGCTGCAGGACGAGGCCTTCTCGAACCTGTACGGTCTATACGAACGGGTGCAGGCGGTGGGGGACGAGCGGCTGCTGCGGGATTGGCTGCTGCTGCAGACATCGGACCACTTCTACTACATGTGCACGAAGTGGTTCTCGGACGGGGATGTGCACAAGTACTTCAACCCCTACGGGTCGCCCTACGAGGCCTTCGTGAACTACATGAACGTGCTGAGCGACTTCATGCTAGAGCTGAGGAAGCGGGAAGGGTAAGCCACTTCACAAGGGGAGATACGCGACAGGGGGTGCTAGATAATAGCATTCCCTGCCGTTTTTTATGGTGGGGGCTATGGGCGCATGGCGCTATGCCTACGGGCCGCTGGCGGACGGCTAGAAACCCCAATTCTGTTTATATCTATTCGCCATCCTAGGCATGCGGCGAGCCGCTAGACCTACGGGCCGCTGGCTACCCAATGCGCCGAATGGGGGGCATTTATCCCGAGCGAGTAGCCCGCAGGGGCAGCCGGCTTTTTCGCTTCGTTCAACAGCACTAACCCCCATCTCCCCGGGGAGAGCTGCGCCGCAATAGGCCGAATCGAGATGGTAGAAAGGAACGCTAGAAGGATGGCGAGCTGAGAAATCGGAGAAGCGGTCGGTATGGTGCAGCACTACTTGGGGGGAGGAATCAGGGGATAAGGAGGGTTGTTGGCAGGGATGTTAATCCATGGGAAATGAGTGCTTGTCAAACATTCCGGGGGATTCCTGTCTTATACGGTGCTTGGCGAACAATTGTTACTACATTCGCATTGAATAGTGCGTGTCCAAATTGGGTAGATTTTGCCGCCGTTGGATATGGCTTTCCCCGGGTAGCAACACTGTGGACTACTACTGCTAAGATAACAAGAAGGATAAAGCGATGAGAAAGGAAGGAGAACCCAAGAGATTGGGGCGACGATTTCGATTGCCCACCCTGCTAGCCATGCTGCTAGTACTAGGGCTGGGTAGCATTACGGATGCGGTGGCGCAGACGGGCGATGTATTCTGGTTCGACGTGCCGGAGCATGTGCGCTATAGGCATGATGACTACTCGGTTTACCTGCATGTAACGAGCCTAGGTAGGCCTGTGGAGGTGGAGATCGACCTGCCGGCCGAGGGGCACATAGGCTTCAAACCCATCACCTTCTCGCTGAAGGCTGGGGAGGAGAAAAAGATTCAGCTGGGGGCGAAGGGGCCGGGGCGTACGAACAGGAATCTGGGGGCTATCCTGGGGGATCAGGGTTACAATAGCAATGAGGCGTTGGCGCTGCACTACGGCAATACTAGGAATTTCAACCAGCTAATTGATTGCCCGGCAAAGGATAGGCCGAAGTACATAGAGAACCTGCTGGCGTGGGCGGAGAGCGATGCGGCGGACTACTCGGGGGCTATAAATAAGGCGCATCCCGTCGTGAACCGGACGAACAAGGGGGTTCGCATGCGGGCTTTCGAGCTGGATGCGAGCGGGAATCGTCTGCCGCAGAATACGACGAACCGGCTGATTAGCTCCTACCTAGAGATGGGTATGGAGAACAGCTATGAGATTCTGGTGCTGAAGGGTGCGAATGCGCTGGGTTCGAGCTTCGTGGTGCCGATGCAGGACATGGTATCGATTGGGTGGAAGAATCGCTACCATACGCTGAACCCTGCGCCGGCGTACAGCTCGATGAACATCGTGGCGACGGAGGATGAGACGCTGGTGCGGGTGGTAACCCCCTACCCCATCTTCCTGAAGGAGACCGGTCGATACGGCGGTGTCAAGCTCACCCGGGCGGGTACGGGCTCTACGGGTGGTACTACGGGCTACGCTTACGATTTGTGGTTCGAGAAGGCCGGGCAGAGCAGCATTCTAGCACCGTATGCCAAGCGGGAGAGGTACTACTACTACGGCAAGGATAAATGGGGTCTGTGGGAATGGAAGCAGGGCTACCTGTCGGATCAGTACCAGGTTATGGCAGATGCCGAGACGTATCCTGCGGAAGAGAAGGCGTATGTGGGGCTTGGGGGTACTACGATAGATGTTGTTGGGGGCAAGAAGAAGGTGGCCGTTACAGTTCGGACGGACGATGCCTCGGGCAAGGACGAGCATGACCGGAAGTTGGTCTATGGTAGCTCGGTGAGCAGCAATGGTCCGGACTACATTGCCGACCAGCTGGTGCCGGTGGATTTCTTCGGTAGCACGTACGTGGCGATTCCGGGTAAGCGCGGCAGCCATAAGGCGCACGAGTGGCTCTTCATCACGGCGGTGGAGGATGGTACGGAGGTGCGTGCATGGTACAATAAGAACAGCGTGGCGAAGCTACCGAAGCCGAACGACAAGCTTCCGGTGAATAAGAAGGTTAGCCTACAACGTGGGGAGCAGATTAGCCTGCTGATAAGCGGCTACGGTACGGTCAGCGTGGTAGCGAGCAAGGCCGTTGGAGTCTTCCAGGTTACCGGTATGCAGGAGACTGCAAATGCTGGCCAGCGAGCCGGGGGCTTGCTCCCGCCGCTGCCTGTAGGGCCAAAGGCCTGCCGGGGTACGCGGAGCGTGGTGCTGAGCCGGCCGCAGGACATGGACTTCTACCTGAACCTGGTTGCCTTCTGGGACAGCGATCCGGAGATCTCTGCCATAGGGAACTTCAAGCTCGAGAAGTTCAACGGGACGGAGTTCGTACCGGATAACAGTACGGGGGCAAAGAGATTCCTGGCGGTGCTGAACGATGAGGCTCGCCTCTCGGATGGGCTATCCATCCCCAGCTGGAGTCCAGAAACCAACTGGACCAAACTCCCCAACCCCGGAACAGGGACGAACAAAGACCTGAAGCGGTGGAGGTATCTCCAGATTCAGATGAATAAAAGCCGGTTCATGGTGGGGGATTTCCTGAAGATAGGGGTACCCTACCGCCTGACGAATGGGAAGAACGTTTTCCAGCTGGGGGTGCTGCATGGAAATGCGAAGTACGATCCATCTAACCCCAAGCCCCAGAACATGGAGTACGGCACCTTCAGCGACTTCGTGGACATGGGCAAGGAGGCTCCGGTGATGAACATCACGACCAACATGGACGTGAGCCAGCTGAGCAGCTGCAACACGGGCAAGCTGGAGCTGAAGACGACCCTTACAGAAGGGCTGAAGTACAAGTGGTTCATGTGCGATGATGAGGGGAATGAGAATGGTGGGCAGACCGCCATCTACATGCTCGGCGATAAGGAGAAGGAGGAGGTGGAGGTTACCGTACCCTCTGCACCGGGTAAATACTACGTTGGGCTGAACGTTAGGGGCTACTGTACGTCTGGGGCCTCGGCCATCCTCCCGCTGAAGGTGGGTGCGAATATCAAGCTGAACCTAGAGGGGCTGCCGTCGGGCGATGTGTGCGTTCCGCTGGGGGAGGAGCATACGTATGGCTTCAAGGCCATGGGGCTGCAGCATGCAGACGAGATAGAGTGGTCGTACCAGCTACCCCACAAGCGGGGGCTGAAGGCTGGGACAACAAGCTACGAGTTCCTAGAGCCGGAGTTTGCTGGGGAACAGCTGATTGCCAGGAAGAGCATAGCCACGCCGGGGACAAGCGCCAATGTGGAGTTCACCTCAACGGGCGATGTGCTCGAGCAGGGCTTCATGACGAGCGTCTTCAACGACTGGGATGCGCTGAAAGCAGAGACTGGTGGCACCCCCTGGTACCCGATGAAGCTCAAGGTAACCGCCCGCAACAAGGGGGGCTGCGTGGTTACGAAGGAGGAGGAAGTGAATGTATACCAAGGGGTTAGCAAGCCGATCATCGGTGTGTTCAAGACCTCGGACAATACGCTGCTGAATCCTAGCACGATGGTTTGCCCGCCGAGGGAGGCCTACGCCCAGCCGGACTTCGGCACGGGCGAGCCGCCCAGCAACCTGACCTACGCCTGGACGAGCGATGTACCTGGGGTGGGCGCAACGGATAAGGAGAAGCTCGGGGACTTCGAGCTGAAGAATACGGGGAGTACGGCGAAGACCTTCAACTTTGGGCTTACGGTTACCCCGAAGGGGGTTGCGGGATGCCAGGTTACGGCGGATCCGCTGGCGCTCAAGGTGGATGCGGTATTCAAGTTCAATGGGCTCGTTACTGGTGGTCCGACTAGCAACCCGGTACTCAATGGGATTGCGCCCGGGGAGGAGACCGTAAGCGCGGTAGTACAGGGGGAGGCCAGCTATGCATGGCAGCTGCTCCGTGGCTCTACCGTTGTAAAGACTGGGAATAAGAAGGACTTCAAGCTACCGACTGGTCCGGCTCTCGCCCCGGGTAGCTACACCATCAAGCTAACGGTTAGGTCCGAGTGCGGCGGTTCAAAGGAAGCGTCCAGGACATTCAAGATCGTCAAGGCGTACACTGTGAGCTTCAGAGACCCCGATGCACCGAGCTACAAGCAGGAGCGGACCATAGAGGATGGGGGAACGCTGATTGCCCCAGAAACCGCCCCCACGCCCCCGAAAGATGCGAGCCTCAAGGAGTGGAAGAACCAGGCTGATGCGACCGATCGCTACAAGGTGGGCGATACGCAGATCAAGAAGGATGTAACCCTCATCCCTGTATGGGAGTACAAGGTTACCTTCGACGGAAATGGTGCACCCTCAGGGGCCATCCTGCCCTCCAATAGGGTACAGATGGTGGAGAAGGGCGAGCAGGCCATTGAGCCAGCATTGCCCACCTGGCTGGGGCATAAGTTCGAGGGCTGGTATACCACCAGCACATGCAAAGATGCCGACAAGTACGCGTTCAGCACGGCCATCAACGCTCCGCGTACGCTCTACGCGAAGTGGGCGGTAGTGCACAGCGTAACTATAGACCCGAAGAACGATACCGGGCAGAAGCGGATATACGCCTACGATGGTAAGAAGCTGAGGGTGGGCACGGATATCGAGGAGGACCCCTCGGCCCCGACTGCCCTCAGGAAGCCCAAGCACTGGATGGGCTGGGAGCGGGAGCAAGCCGGCACAAGCACCCCCTTCGACCCAAGGGTGGATGCCATAACCGGCCCGGCGACCATAGCTGGTGTCTGGGGCTTCCAAGCGACCTTTGATGCCAGCTCGGCAGAGGGTAGCCCGGCCATCGCACCGCAGGTTAAGCGGTCGGATAGGCCGTACGATGAGCCTACAATAAGGCTAGAGCGCAAGGGCTACACGCATGCGGGCTGGGAGTACGAGAAGGGCAGCAGCTGGCCCCGATGGCGATTTACTACCTCTGCGGGGTTCATGCAGCGGGACATCACGCTGCGCCCCATGTGGAGCGCCAAGGACGTAAAGGTGCGCTTCATGCTCAACGG
>PDRH01000017.1 GCA_002748015.1 Bacteroidota bacterium
TTTGCAGCTTACAGTAAAGAACAGGGTGCGAATCATGGGCGCCATCGCCATCGCCACCGTCATAATCACCAGCCTGGTATTCCAGCTCGCCCTTCTCCAAGTCCGAGGCGGATCCGTCAACCGCATGGAATGTAAGTATGGCCAGATGGTCAACGAGGAGATGAAAATCGCTGTGCACTCCCTTGCCATTGTAATTGCGCAGGCGCTCAAGGGGTGTCCATCGGGGGTGAGCGAGGAGGAGTACATCCGCCCCCTGGTAGATAAGTTGCGCTTCGGTCCCAAGGGGGATGGCTACTACTTCATCTACCGCGGCACCACCAACGTAGCCCTACCCATAAAGCCAGAGCTGCAGGGCAAGGACCTGGGGCAGAACGTAGATAACCAGGGAACGAGGTACGTCGCCGAAATGCACCGAAAAGCCCAGGAGGGCGGGGGGTATACCTCCTATATCTTCTTCAAACCGGATGGTACCGAGCAGGTCAAGAGAGCCTACTCGGAGAGCATACCCGGTACAGACCTTTGGATTGGCACCGGCCTATACCTTGACCAGATCAACGCCGAGGTGGCGAGCATCGAGCATAATTTCTCCAACCTGCTCAGCAAGATATACCGATACCTCTACCCAGCAGTCGCCCTACTCCTACTCATCCTTATCCTCTTCTCTCTTAGGGCGATCCACCGGATTGTACGCCCGCTGGAGAGTTGCGCTACCTTTGCCGAGAGCATCGCTGAGGGCGACCTTACGCACGAGCTGGTCTATAACCGGCGGGATGAGTTCGGGAGTTTTGTTGGCTCGCTCTCCTTCATGCGCTCGTCTTTAAGGGAATTCCTCGTGGATATGCAGCTGGGGGTTAAGTCGATAAATCAGGTTGTGCAAACCATCGATGGCGTCGCAGCCAGCCTGGCAGATAGGAATGGAGAGGCCGCCCATTCCTCCCAGATGGTTGCCGATAGCATGGGGCAAATGCAGCAGCAGCTGACGCATGCCAGTGAGAATGCCTGCATGGCTGAGAGCAAGCTGCAGGCTGTCAATCAGCACCTTCAGGAGGGGAAACGCCAGTCGGATATCAACCTGGAGAACAATCGTAGGATAGTCGACCATGTTGCGGAAATCGCCGCCATTGCCAACCAGACTAACATCCTTGCGCTCAATGCCGCCGTTGAGGCTGCCAGAGCCGGCGATCAGGGGAGGGGCTTCTCAGTCGTCGCAATAGAGGTGAGAAAGCTCGCAGAGCGTTCTGCCGATACGGCCGAGAAGATTGCTGCCGAATCGCATAATAGCCTTAGCGCAGCCCAGCGCAATGCGGAAATCGTAGAGCAAATCGTCCTAGCCCTCCAGAAGAGTATTGACCTCATGCAGGAAATTAGCACCTCTAGCCTAGACCAGCTGCACGGGGTCGCTGATATCGCCTCCGCCACCGAGTCGCTCAGCAACGTAACCCAGGAACTAGCCGCCATGGCCGAGGAGCTATCCGGCCAGTCCACATCCCTCAGGGAGCTGGGGGGAACGCTGGATAGCCGCACCCAAAAGCTACGGGTCTAGACTATAAGGCAATACCAGAGAGAAGGATACAGTACTTCCGAGCTAGCCCCTGACTTCTTCCACGCTCCACTCCGCTACTCCATCGTGTCCGAATACAACCCCTACGGCGAAGACGCGCTTCCCGCCACCTACATGCCGCTCGGCGTACTCCCGGCTCGCTATCTGCTCCATTGCGGCCGCTAGCGCATCCTTCACCCGCGTGGTCTTGAACTCGAAGACGTACACCGCCCCCTCCGTCTCCAGCTCCAGATCCGTCCGCCCCTTCGCCGACGGAACCTCCGAGTGGACGTACTGGCCCATCAGCTCGAAGAGCAGGTGCGTAACGCTATGGTAGATGTACTCCTTCACATCCTTCACATCCTCCCCCTCATCCCGCTGGGCGTAGGGTGAGCGGTTCAGGAAATGCTTCAGCAGGCCCATGAAACCCTCGATGTCCTCGTTGCGAACGTAGCGCACGAAGTTGAATATCAAGCCCATGTTCATCTGCTCCGCCAGCTTGTCGTCCTGCTGCTGCGACACCTCCCAGTATAGCGCGAAGCGCACCTCCGCATTCGGAATGCCCACCTGGTACAGATTCCTTTCCGCATCGTAGGCCTTCACCGTGTAGTAGCCCGTCTGGAACAGCAGCACCGCCGGGTCCTTCGCCTCCAGCCCCATCTGCGCCATCGACCCTGGGGCCAGGAGCTTCGGTTGCTCCAGATCCTCCCAGTTCACCAGCACGCCCGGCATGATCTGCTGAAGGGCATTTCTCGCCCCCGAGAGGTACCAGTAGTAGTTCATTTCGCAGCTCTTTAGGCTATTCAGCAGCCCGAATGGGTTGTATAGCAGCACCTCCGATGATGTGAAGCGGTAGCCATCGTAGGCCATTTGCAGCTCCTTGACCAGCTCGGCTTGCTCCACGCCCTTCTCCCTGCACCAGCGGTCTAGCTCCGGCCTGAAGTTCGAGAGCAGCTCCTCGTGCGTTATCCCGCATATCGAGGCGTATGCAGGGTCGAGGGTCAAGTCCTCCAGGTTGTTCAGCCCGCTGAAGATACCCAGACGAGAAAAGCGCGTAATGCCCGTTATGAAGACGTAGCGCAGCGTATCGTCCATGTCCTTGAGGCAGTTGTATATGCCCCGCAGCTGGCGCGTAAGCGACTCGTGCAGCTTCCACTGCTCGCTCTCTTTATCGCGGGTGAAGGTGTCGACCAGCGGCTTGTCGTACTCATCGATGACCAGCACTGCCTCCTCGCCCAGCTTGTACTGCGCCTCCTCCAAATCAAGGACCATCCGCACGAGGTAGTCCTGCCCCGATGCGTTCGGAAGACCGTGATCTCGCTCAAAACGGGTCAGCGCCATCTCCAGCACCTTCTCGATAGCCCCCTCCTCGAAGTAGTTCGCCCGGGCGAAGCTCAGGTGCAGCACCGGATGCTTAGGCCAATTCTCCCCGCTCTCCGCATCCTGTAGCGGCTGGATGGCCAGGCCATCGAACAGCTCGCGCCTCCCCGCAAAGTACTCCTTTATCGTGTTCAGCAGCAGGCTCTTGCCGAACCGCCTCGGACGCGCAAAGAAGCAAACGTTCTGGCTGCGCGTCATTCGCCAGACCAAATCCGTCTTGTCTACGTATACGGCATTTATCCGCCGTATCTTAGCAAAGCTCTGGTTGCCTATCGGCAGCAAACGTCCCAGCTCCATGGCCTCTCCTCCTATCGCTTATTGGTGCACTACGCAAAGGTACGAAAAAATACCCCACCTTGCGTCCGAACCGCCACCGCCACATCATGCGAAAAGGGCCGCAGAACCAAGCGTCCTGCGGCCCTCGGTATGCTTCTAAGCCCCTTTCCCTACCCCGCTTTTTCCTGCCTCTTGGCCGCCATCAGCAGCAGATGGCCCGGCAGGAACAGCCCAGCTCCCCCAACGACCCCGAACACCAGGCTCGAGTAAGGGAACGCCACCCGGAAAATCAGCGGGCTCAGCAGCGCAAGGCCTATACCGATGAAGCGCGCCGCCCGGAAGTGCGTAACCGCCCCGTGGATGCTTATCGCCACCCCCGAGAGGAATAGCTGGATGCCCATCGGGTTGGGGGCCAGGAGCGAAACGTAGCCCATCCCAGGGCCCACCACCGACCATATCGCCCCGACCTGCTTCTTGTACGCCCCGAACAGCTGCTCCCTACCCCGCATGCGCCGAACCAGCAGGAAGGTGCCTATACCACCCAGCACCGGCGTAAGCGCCCACATCGCCCCCAGCGCCTTGCCACCCCCATTCATCTGTAGCCCAAAGATTAGTACACCCAGGAACACCATAACGTATCCCCAGATCAGGAAGAAGTAACCGTCTATCCTCTGCGGTTTGAAGCCATCCGCCCCGGTGGGCTGCGTCTTGCTCTCCATCTGCTGAAAGTTTATCCGTAAAAAGGCAATCCAGGCGCAAATGTAGAATTATTTTCCTATCCTATCCCAATTCGCTACTTTTGTCGCTACATTTACCACTCCAAAAGCCAGCACCAGAACATGTGGCCCATATACACTAAGGAACTCACAGGCTTCTTCGCCACCCTTACCGGCTACGTCGCCGGCGCAACCTTCCTCGCCCTCACCGGCCTGCTCATCTTCGTTATCCCTGGCCAGTGGAATGCGCTCGATACGGCCCAGGCCAATCTCAACACCCTCTTCAACGCCGCCCCCTGGCTCTTCCTCTTCCTCGTGCCCGCAGTAACCATGCGCATGTTCGCAGAGGAGCGTAAGGAGGGCACCCTCGAGCTGCTGCTCTCCCGCCCCGTCAGCCCTCTGCAGGTCCTCATGGGCAAGTTCCTCGCTGCGCTTACCCTCATCGCCCTCATGATACTGCCCACCCTCGTCTACTACATTACCGTCCACCGCTTTGCCGCCCCTCCGGGCAACGTTGACTCCGGGGCCGCCATGGGGTCCTACCTCGGACTCCTCCTCCTGGCGGCCGTATATACCGCCATAGGACTCTTCGCCTCCTCCCTCACCCGCAACCCCATCGTCGCCTTCATGCTGGCCGCCCTCCTCGCGCTCCTCGCCTACATCGGCTTCGAGAGCGTTGCGGGTCTACCCCTATTCCTCGGCCACCAGCACCAGGTCGCCACGCTCGGCATAGAGGAGCACTACCGGGCCATCCGCCGTGGCGTGGTCGACTCCCGCGACATCATCTACTTCCTATCCCTCGTAGCCCTATTCCTCTACGCCGCCATCCTCACCCTAAAACGCGGGAAATAACCACATGAAAAAGCTCATCAAGCCCGCCGCCGTACTGCTGGCCCTCATCCTGATCAACCTCGCAGCGCAGACCTTCTACTTCCGCCTCGACCTCACGGCCGACAGGCGCTACACCCTCAGCCCCGTAACCGAGCGCATCCTCGACACCATCCCCCAGCCGCTCTACATCAAGACCTACCTCGGCGGCGACATCCCCCTAGACTTCACCCGCCTACGTCGCAACCTCAATGAGCTCCTGGAGGAGTACCGTGTCCGCTCGGGCTACCAGGTAGAGACCATAGAGGAAGACCCCTACGAGGCCGACAACCCCAAGCGGCAGCAGGAGCTGCAGGCCAGCCTCATGCGCCAGGGCATACGCCCCGTCAACGTACAGGCCACCGACCCACAGGGGGGGTATACCGAGAAGCTCGTATTCCCCGCCATCACCCTGGCCTACCGTGACCGCACCATCAGCGTGAACCTCTACCAGGAGAACGTCATG
>PDRH01000048.1 GCA_002748015.1 Bacteroidota bacterium
GTATTCATCTGCGCCACGGTGGCTATCTTGACCATATCGTAGGGCGGGGTCAGCAGGTCGAAATCCAGCGTGTACTGCATCGCCGTCTGGATGATTTCGGTCAATGCCGCCTTGTCTAGCTGCTTCTGCCCGAAGGAGCTGCAGAGATAGCCCATCTGGCGCTTCCCCTCCACGAAGTAGTGGCGTTCGCGGTTGACGAAGATGCGCCCCACCAGGTAGCCCAGGTCATCAGCCCGATTGAACTTGAAGGAATCCGCCAGGAAGTTATACATGTTTATAACCCCAACGTAGGAGTTCCGAGGATCCTTCTCCACGTAGGCCAGCTTCCAGATGCTATGGTCCCTGTCGAACTCAAAGACGTTGGTATGCATGCTGAAAAGCAGGATGTCGGATGCCAGGCGCGCCTCGGCCTCGAACTTCCCCCGGTCGCGGTACTCCAGGCGAATCCGCCGATCCATACCCTTAAGGAAGGGATTGAGGTCATTGACGGTCTCGTGGAGGATCTCCTTGACCATGTTGAAGGCCTCGAAGGTATGGTCGTACACCTGCATCTTCATCTTGCCCTTCTCCTGCAGCGTGCGCACTATCTGCTGGTTCTTCGCATCGAGGCTCTCTATCGAGAGGTTCTCATCCTTACGTTCTATATCCATGGTTTTAGCTTGGATTGTTACCGGAATTTGCGGAACTAGTACGAGCGGGCGAATAGCACCCGTTGCTTCGAGGGCTTGCCTGTCTTGATGCACTTACCCTCCTCCTTGGAGTAGCCCATCTCGCCCTCCAGGGGTATGCAGCGTATGGTAGCCTTGGTCTCCTCCTTGATGAGGGCCTCGGTCTCGGGCGTGCCATCCCAGTGGGCGCTCACGAAGCCCCCCTTGCCATCGAGAGCCTGCACGAAGTCCTCCCAGCTGTCCACCGGGGTGATGTGCTCCTTCTGGAAGTCTAGGGCGCGCTGGTACATGTTCTCCTGTATGCTCTCCATGAGCCCCAGAACATGCTGCGCGAGGGCCTCACGCTGGATATTCTGCTTTTCGCCCGTATCGCGGCGCGCTATCTCCACCGTACCGTTCTGCAGGTCGCGCGGCCCCACGGAGATACGCACGGGGATACCGTGCAGCTCATGCTCGGCGAACTTGAAGCCCGGCTTGAGGTTATCCCTGTCGTCATAGCGCACCACGAGCCCCTGAGCCTGCAGCTCCTCCATCATCCCATGCGCCGCCTTGCCGACCATCTCCCGCTCCTCAGGCTTACGGTATATGGGCACGATGACGGCATGCACGGGCGCAAGCTTCGGCGGGATAATCAGGCCATTATCGTCAGAGTGGGCCATGATGAGCGCCCCCATCAATCGGGTCGACACCCCCCAGGACGTAGCCCATACGTACTCCTGCTTACCCTCGCTGTCAAGGTACTGCACGTCGAAGGCCCGGGCGAAATTCTGACCCAGGAAGTGGGACGTACCAGCCTGCAGAGCCTTACCGTCCTGCATGAGCGCCTCTATGCAGTAGGTATCCAGCGCACCGGCAAAACGCTCCGATTCGCTCTTCATGCCCACCACCACCGGTAGGGCCATCCACTCGCGGGCGAATTTGGCGTACACCTGCACCATGCGCTCGGCCTCCTCCACGGCCTCCTCGCTGGTGGCATGCGCCGTGTGGCCCTCCTGCCACAGGAACTCCGCGGTACGCAGGAATAGGCGCGTACGCATCTCCCAGCGCACGACATTGGCCCACTGGTTGATGAGAATGGGCAAATCGCGGTAGCTCTGCACCCAACCCTTATAGGTATTCCAGATGATGGTCTCGGACGTCGGCCGCACAATCAGCTCCTCCTCGAGCTTGGCCTCCGGGTCTACCACCACGCCATCGCCATCCGGGCTATTCTTCAGCCGGTAGTGGGTCACCACGGCGCACTCCTTCGCGAAGCCCTCCACGTGGTCAGCCTCACGGCTAAGGTACGACTTAGGGATGAACAGGGGGAAGTAGGCGTTCTGATGCCCGGTGGCCTTGAACATACCATCGAGCGCAGCCTGCATCTTCTCCCAGACCGCATAGCCCCGCGGCTTGATCACCATGCAACCACGAACGGCCGAATGCTCGGCCAACCCACCCTTACTCACCAGGTCGGTATACCACTGCGAATAATCCTCACCTCTCGGCGTAATCTCCTTTGCCATTAGTACATCTCTTAATTTTTGGCTACATTTGTAGTCTAGTTTCCTCGTGCTATATTTGCGCAAGGTAACCAATTTCATGCGAACCGAAACCATTAAACCATAGCCTAGATATGAAATACTCCCCCATAGCCATAGGGCTAATCATCTTCGGGATGCTCATAAGCTCTTGTGCTACAAATAGATCCATCACGGCGACCAACTCCCCATACGCCGATATATACTACACATCCAACCGCGCAAAACAGGACTCCGCCAGAGCCCACGAGGCACGTATCGCCCGCGAAAAGGCCAGGCACGAGGAGCAGCAAAGGCGCGAAAAAGAACGCCTCGAAGAGGAGAAAGCACGTAGCCAGCAAAAAAATACCCAGCAAAAGGACGAACTGCTCGAACCGAAGGACTTCGACTCCTACGCCGAGTACCGCGAGTACATGGATACCCACGGAGGGGAACAAGCCGCAGCAAGCGAACACTCATCAGCAGAAACTCGTCCCTCAGGGCACGTGGAGCAAAGGCCAATCGACAGCTCCAACGGCAGCCTCCAGGGGGCCAGCAGCAGCAAGACGGTAGTCAACAACTACTACATCAACGAGCCACCCTACGCCCCCGGCTACGTACCGCCATCCTACTCCACCACCCGCCTACTCATGAGCCTCGAACCGGGCTTCTGCGTGCGCTGGGACATAGAGGAAGCCATCTACTACCGACCACGCCCACGATACTACTGGGGGCATGCCCCCCGCTGGGTCTACTACCCGCCGAGGCCACGGGTGTACTACCCTGTATACTACCCCGAGCCCTACGACCCCTGGTATGACCCCTACTACTACGACGGCTACTACGAACCCTACCCCTACTACCACAGAGAACCCATCTACCACCCCGTATACCACCCTGTATACCGCAAGCCAACCTACCGTAGCCGGCAGCCACGCATGAACCATCGCACCACGCGCCGACCCAGCACCAGCAACGGGGGCCATGGTGGTGCAGTACGCCATACGCGGGGCGGAAGCACCACCCACCAGGGGGGCGCAGTACGGCAACGCCGCCCATCCACCCGCGGAGGCCACTCGTCCAGCGGTGACTACATCCCAGTAAGAGAACGGGGCGGTAGCACCACCCAGCCCAGCGAAACGGTTAGAACCCGGCGACCAACCCAGCGTAGTGGCAGCTCCTCGGGCGACTACATCCCAGTGAGACGACGGGGCGGAAGCTCAGGCAGAGTGCGTACCGGCCGGGGAGTACCCCAAGATACCATCGCCAACCCCGAGTACACGAGAAAAAGGCGGAGTAGCAGCGCCCCAGTAAGACGGCGCTAGCTACCCTGCGCAGGCAACCCGCTTATACAGCAACCCGCTGCATGCCTAATCCCACAGCTAAAATCAGCATGAACGCAAATAGCAACACTATGAAAAGGATAATCGCAATGGCCACCGTAGCCCTATGCCTAATGGGTACGCAGGCTACGCTCCATGCCCAGAGCTACGACGACCTAGTCTTCTACTCGCAGGGCCAGGCCTCCGGAACAGCCCGCAACGTGGCCACCGGCGGCGCCCTCAACTCCATGGGGGGCGACCTCTCCACCATGGCCACCAACCCCGCAGGGCTAGGCGTAGTACGCAAGCATACCGCCTACATCTCCGGCGGGCTGGGGCTGTTCATCGGCAAAGAGGACTTCCGCGGGCTGACCACCACCGAAACCACCCCCCTCGGCTCATTCGACGGGGCCGGCACCTGCTTCCACTTCGGGGGCAGCGCCGAGCGAACCTCCGGCCTAGTGGGCTTCAACCTGGGCATCGCCTACAACAAGCTCGCCGACTATAGCTACAACTATACGGCCGAAGGTACAACCGACGGCGCAACCTACCTCGATGCCCTCTCCCTAGAGGCCAAGGATACCTACTTCCCGGGGCGCATCAGCGAGGCCGCCGCCTTCGATGGCTACGACTGGTACCTCGCCCTCGCGCGCCTAACCTGCGTGGTCGAGCCCAAGCGAGCGGATGGGCACTACCTGGCCGACGAGGACGACATCAACGCCTTCTCGCACTACGCCGGGCTCTGGCAACCGGGCGAACTCGTGGGCCAGCTCAACGAGATCAGCTCCAACGGCAGCTCCTCAGAGATAGAGCTGGCCATCGGCTTCAACATATCCAACCAGATATTCGCCGGCATCTCCCTGGGCGTACCGCTCATTAGCCACAAATGGACGCACACCTACACCGAGAGGGCCGCAGGAGAGCCCATAGACCTCGAGAGCTACGAGTTCGTGCAGGAGGCCAGCACCGAGGCCATCGGCATCAACCTCAAGCTCGGCATACTCGGACGACCCATAGACGAGCTGCAGCTCGGCCTATCCCTTGAGACACCAAGCTTCATGCAGGCCACATCCAAGAGCGAGCTCTACGCCAAGTCCTACTTCCTCGAGGGTGAACCCTCCTTCTTCAGCAACCAGAGCCCCCAGAGCAAGTTCGAGTACTCCTTCGTATCGCCCCTCAAAATCGGCGCATCTGCTGCCTTCATCATCCCCGACGGCGGCTTCATCGGCCTCGACTACCGGCTGACGGCTACCCCCCTCGCGCAGTTCACCAGCGCACGCTTCACCCAGGACAACCGCGACATCAAGAAGGCCACACGCTACACCCACGCCCTCAACCTCGGCGGCGAGTACCTCATCGACATCTTCGCCATACGCCTCGGCCTGGGCTACCAGATGAACCCCTACAAAAAGGGCTACGACAGCCCCACAGGACAGAGCTACCACGCCGCCGCGGGCTTCGGCATCGCCTTCACCCACTTCTGGCTCGACATCGCCTACCGCCACCAGTTCAAGGAGGGCGACTCGCCCATCTACTCCTACGGC
The DNA here is from genome assembly GCA_002748015.1 of Bacteroidota bacterium. Taxonomy (GTDB): domain Bacteria; phylum Bacteroidota; class Bacteroidia; order Bacteroidales; family CAJPTX01; genus Bacteroides_D. The sequence goes on from PDRH01000048.1 coordinate 5,034, forward strand.
GACATCGCCGCCCAGTCCAAGCATAGGGGCCAGCAGGCACTCCTGATGGCTACTATCGGATTCAGCCTATAGGAAAGAATAATTCCACCGATGGTCAAATCGATAGGGAGAATCCGGGGAAAAATGCCTATCTTGTGCCAAGAAACCAGAGTAGGCACATTA
>PDRH01000049.1 GCA_002748015.1 Bacteroidota bacterium
TAGGGTAATGGATAGTAAAGTAAGCGGAGGAACAACGTTATGCCTAACATGCTAAGCTTTGCGGAGTGGACCGGCTTCGCCCCAGGGGGAGAATACGAGGAGAATCCCGTGGCAAGGGAGCATTTCCCCAATAACCCGAAATGGGTGCGTGCCATCTCACGCCTCGCCGCCAGGGCCAAACGCCCCATGGTGGAGATAGAGCTAGACGAAGTAGCCGTGGTCGCCCTGACCGACAGCAAGTTTGGCGGGGTACCCTACCTCCCATTCGATGCTGAAGTACCCACCTCGTCCACGGGAGAGCAGCTGGCCCTCCTGGCGCAGGTGAACTGCGAGCAGCTACCGGCCAATGGCCTCTACCCCGAGCGGGGAATCCTCCAGTTCTGGATAGGGCGGGATGAGCAGTACGGCCTGGATGAGGATGATCTAACCTCCGGCTCGGGAAGTTGCGTTATTTACCACAAGTACGTGAACGAGGCCGTGACCAAGGATCATGTCCTCCAGAAGTATCGTATGCCCACGCCGGGTTCTGAAGCCTACCCCATGCAGATGGTGCATGGCTATAGGATGATCTTCACCCCCGGCCACTGCGAGCTGAGCTGCGACGACTACGTCTTTAATCCCCTAGTCAAGGCGGCCTTTGCTGATGAGGGTATTAAATTTGACCCCGAGGAGGACTACGACCACGAGCTATGGGACAAGTTCAACGACTGCATCCACGAGCTATTCCTACCCGACTACGTCCGTATAGGGGGCTTCCCAGCCTTCTGCGATGATGACCCCCGCCCCGGGCAGTACGAGGGCTATACCGTCCCCCTCCTCGCCATCGGCTCGCACGACCTCGTGGAGTTTGCCGACCTTGCCGAGGTCAACTTCCTGATACGCCCGGACCAGCTGGAACGGGAGGACTTCCGCCAGGTGCTCTACTACTGGGATGAACTGATAGAGGACGAGGAGGATGGGGAGTTTTAGCATCACCTTGCCCCTGTCGGTGTAACCAATCGGTGGTGTGGCCCCCTGCAGCCCGTAGGCGTAGCGACTTATTGCTATGTCTACGGGTTGTATTTGTTTCCATTAGCTACAGCCCAATCCCAATATGGTTTATTAGCCTTACGTCGAGCCGTCTGCCGCTATGCGTTATTAGCACGAGGTAAATGCCCCCGATTCGGCGCATTGGATTGCAGGTAGCCCGTAGGCATAGCGGCTTGCCGCAAGCCTAGAATGGAGAATATATACAAACCTAATTGGGGTTTTAAACCCCCTCTTTTCCAACCACTTCAGCCTCATAGATGCAGTTTCCTTCCCTCAGATTTGGCCGTTAAAAAAAAACACCACATTTGCAGCACTGGAAGGCAATACCCGCGAAGCCGTAAGAGCGGGGGTAGTAAAAACTAGCGAGTTATGAGGAAAGCTATTGTTCTATTGTCCTTAATCATGACCATGGCTGTGGGGCAGTCTATGGCCATAAAGACCTATGGGGGAGTGGCCTATTCGTCCAAGTATGGTAAGGTGAATGTTGATTTCGCTTCCGAGCCAGAAGACGGAGGGGTCACGCTGTCGATACAGAATAATCGTTCCAGGGAGATTTCGTCTCTCAGGGTATCTGTCGTTGCGATGAAAGGCTATAGCGACCGCAAGGTGCTATGCGATGATATCGTACGGGTTTCGCTGGAGCCCGGGGAAGAGGTGGAGAAGTTCTTCTATTTCACTGGGAGTATACCGGAGTGGGCTACAAAGCTCAATGTGGAAGTCTCCCAGGTTAAGTACTAAACTCTTGTTGCGCTATGTTGAAGAGATTGTTTGTGGCCTTGATGGCAATAGTGCTTTCGTATACCCTCTTAGTGTCTTGCAGTGCATTGGGGGATGCTGCAGTTGGGTTCAGTCAGGGTTATAATTCCGGTAGCCAGGGATACTCGTATATCGGAAATACCAGCTCAGAGAGTAGATGCCGGAAGCTGGCTATAGAGTATGGGTGCGATGCCTACCATTGGTATCCGTCTACTGGCAATTGCATGGGTAAATAGTGGTTTAATCTAAAACGTATAGTAATGAAGAGGTTTATTCTAGCCATGGTGGTGGCACTTGGTGTATTTGCAGGTAGTGCGTCCGCTGCGACCAAGGATGGGGTGTCTGTCAATATTGCCGGCGTTTCGCAGGATTATAGCAATGGGTGGCTCACAATAAAAGTGAAGTTGAAAATTAAAGACCGCCCCGATAAGCATACCACGGTCTACTATACTGTTTGCCCGAAGGGGATGGATTGGCTAGACCGCTTGATTAGCTGTAAGCAGGGGAGTCACTATGATGGCGGTGAGGAGATCGTTACATTCAGCTGCAAGGTAAGCGAGGACCAGAAAGAGATGCAGTGCAATGCCGCCTACTTCGATGTAGAGATAACGGGGGTTGATATTCATCAGTAGGCTGCGTCTCTAGGCTAATAGATTAGTGCCGGGGGCATGCCCTCGGCACTTTTTGCCTTACCCTTTCAGCCCCTCGACCTCCTCCTCGCTCAGCCCGGTAATTACGGCTATCTCCGCCACGCTAACGTGCGCCAGGCAGGGTCCCATGGTCTACCGCTCCTTCGCCCTCCTCCCCCGTCAACCTACAAAAAACAAGCGCATGCGGGAGTCGCTTACTAACTATCCCAAAAATTCTACTACCTTTGCGCCATTATTTGTAGTACGCCCTGCGTAGCGGGGCAAAATGCTTTTTTATGAATTACTTGACACCTGAGCAGAAACAGGAGATTTTTGGTCAGTACGGAAAGTCTAAGCAGGACTCCGGCTCCCCTGAGAGCCAGATAGCCCTCTTTACCGCCCGTATCAACCACCTCACGGAGCATTTGCGCACCCACAAGAAGGACTACGCCACGCAGCGTTCCCTTCTGAAGATGGTAGGTCGACGTCGTCGCCTATTGAAGTACCTACGGGAGAACGACATCGAGAGGTATCGTGCCATCCTAAAGGCGCTAAACCTCAGAAGATAGGAGAACCATGGCCTGCCCTAGGGCAGGCCATTTTTATTTACCCACCACCCCGAAGCCCCCTAACCCCATCGCCACCTACCCCAAAAGTGCACATCATTCCTCCCGCCGCATAAGCATATAACGCCCACCAGCAGCAAAACAAAGCAATATGAGAATAGTAGAGAAAACCATTCAGCTCAGTGATGGACGGTCCATCACCATCGAAACCGGCAAGCTCGCCAAGCAGGCCGACGGTTCCGTAGTCGTGCGCATGGGCGACACCATGCTCCTGGCCACCGTGGTCAGCGCCCAGGAGGCTGGGGCAGACGTGGACTTCATGCCCCTCTCGGTCGACTACCGCGAGAAGTACGCCGCAGCGGGTCGATTCCCCGGTGGCTTCTTCAAGAGGGAGATGAAGCCCTCAGACTACGAGGTCCTGATCTCACGCCTGGTGGACCGCGCCCTGCGCCCCCTCTTCCCCGAGGACTACCACGCCGAGACCTTCGTTACCATCAACCTCATCAGCGGGGCGATTGACGAAATGCCCGATGCCCTCGCCGGCCTCGCCGCATCCGCTGCCATCGCCGTATCCGACGTTCCATTCCACGGCCCCATCTCTGAGGTGCGCGTGGCTCGTATAGACGGCCAGTTCGTTATCAACCCCAGCTACTCCTCCCTGGAGAACGCAGACCTCGACCTCATGGTCGGCGCAACCTACGACAACATCCTCATGGTGGAGGGCGAGATGAAGGAGGTGTCAGAGGACGTAATGATAGAGGCCATCAAGTTTGCCCACGACGAGATTAAGCGCCACTGCCAGGTGCAGATGGAGATGGCCAAGGAGCTCGGCATACAGAAGCGCGAGTACTGCCACGAGAACAACGATGAGGCCCTCAAGCAGAAGGTACACGATTTCTGCTACGAGAAGGCCTATACCATAGCCAAGTCGCAGCTCGCCAAGAAGGAGCGTGGCGAGGCGTTCAAGGCCCTGCTCGATGAGTTCTGGGAGACCATCCCCGAGGAGGAGCGCCCCGAGCTCAACACCATGGTCAAGCGCTACTACCACGATGTAGAGAAGGAGGCCATGCGCAAGATGATACTCGATGACCAGGTACGCCTCGATGGCCGTAAGACCAACGAGATACGCCCCATCTGGAGCGAGGTGGACTATCTGCCCGGCGCGCATGGCTCTGCCATCTTTACCCGCGGTGAAACCCAGTCGCTCTCCACGGTAACCCTCGGCACCAAATCCGACGAGAAGATGATAGATGAAGTGCTCTACACCGGCTCCGAGCAGTTCGTGTTGCACTACAACTTCCCCCCCTTCTCCACCGGCGATGCCCGCCCGCAGCGTGGCGTAGGCCGTCGGGAGATTGGCCATGGTAACCTAGCCCACCGTGCCCTCAAGAGCATGCTGCCGCTGGGGACGGATTGCCCCTACGCCATCCGCATCGTGAGCGACATCCTGGAGTCCAACGGTTCCTCCTCCATGGCCACCGTATGCGCCGGGACGCTCGCCCTCATGGACGCCGGCGTGCAGATGAAGCGCCCCGTGTCCGGCATCGCCATGGGCCTCATCTCAGACACCAAGAACAACCGCTTCGCCGTCCTCTCCGACATCCTCGGCGATGAGGACCACCTCGGCGACATGGACTTCAAGGTTACCGGAACCTCCGAGGGTATCACCGCCACCCAGATGGATATCAAGGTAGACGGCCTACCCTACGAGGTACTCAAGCAGGCTCTCGAGCAGGCCAAGGAGGGACGACTACATATACTCGGCAAGATTACCGAGACCATTGCAGAGCCACGCGCTGACCTTAAGCCCAACGCACCACGCTCCGAGAAGATGATTATCCCCCGCGATATGATTGGCGCAGTCATCGGCCCGGGTGGTAAGATTATACAGGAGATGCAGCGCGAGACCGGCGCCCAGATATCCATAGAGGAGATTGACAACAAGGGGCACGTATGGATCTACGCCACCTCCAAGGAGAGCATGGACGCCGCCATGGCACGCATCAAGGCCATAGTCGCTGTCCCTGAGGTGGGCGAGGTCTACAGGGGCAAGGTGAAGTCCATCGTCCCCTTCGGTGCATTCATCGAGATTTTCCCCGGGCGCGATGGTCTCCTTCACATCTCCGAGATAGACTGGAAGCGCATCGACGAGAAGGACATACAGAACTACTTCAAGGTGGGTGACGAGGTTGA
>PDRH01000050.1 GCA_002748015.1 Bacteroidota bacterium
GCGAGGGGGATGAGGGCTTCAAGCCGTCCGACATCGCGGAGGTTCCGCGCTTCCACGAGCTGTACACGCAGTTCAAGGAGGCGAAGAATGCGCACCGCCGGCGGATGGAGCAGGAGCAGGAGGAGAACCTGGCGGCCAAGCGTCGCATTATAGATGAGATACTAGCATTGACCACGCGCGCGGAGGTGAAGGGGACGACCTTCAAGGAGTTTGATGCTTTGCGTAAGCAGTGGAAGGAGATTGGCTTTGTGCCGCAGCGGGAGGTTGACGACCTCTACAAGTCGTATACGCATGCGGTGGAGCAGTTCTTTGACTACCTGAACATCAACCGGGAGCTGCGGGACCTGGACTACAAGAAGAACTTCGATTCGAAGACGGCGCTTTGCAACCGGGCCGAGGAGCTGATAGTGCTGCCGGATCCGGTGGAGGCGTTCCGCCGTTTGCAGGATCTGCATGCGCAGTGGAAGGAGATAGGCCCGGTAATGCGGGAGAAGAGCGATGAGATCTGGGAGCGTTTCTCGGCGGCGACGGCTCGTATCAATACTCGGCATCGTGAGCATTTCGAGGCGCTGAAGGCGAAGTACGAGGAGAACCTGGTGCGGAAGGAGGCCCTTTGCTCGGAGGTGGAGCGCCTGCTGGCCAAGGAGCGTAGGGCGCTGAAGCAGTGGTTCCAGGATTCGGAGAAGGTGGTGGCCATGCAGCAGGAGTGGCGGACGATAGGGCCGGTGCCCCGCAAGCATAACGCGCGGATATGGGATAGGTTTCAGGAGCTGTGCGAGAAGTTCTTCACGGGACGGCGTGAGTTCGAGAAGGGCGTTCGGGCGGAGGGGCAGGTGAACATCCAGAAGAAGCTGGACCTGTGCGTGCAGGCTGAGGCGCTGAAGGATAGCCAGGATTGGAGTGCAACGACGAAAGAGCTGATAGAGCTGCAGAACCAGTGGAAGCAGGTGGGCTACACGCCCTACAAGAAGGGTAGCGAGCTATGGGCGCGCTTCCGTGCGGCGATGGATTTCTTCTTCGAGGCGCGGAACAAGGCGCAGGCTTCCGCCCGGGATAGCCAGCGGGAGAACCTTAAGCTCAAGCAGGCGATTATAGAGGAGCTGCGGGCCTACCAGCCGGGCGAGGATGCCCAGGCCTCGGTGGAGTGGCTCAAGCAGGTGCAGAACCGCTGGAGCGAGATTGGCTTTGTGCCCTTCAAGCAGAAGGATAGCATACAGGCGCAGTACCGTAAGGAGATCGATCGGCTCTACGATATGCTGCGTATGGATCGCCGGGAGCATAGCATGGAGACCTTCAAGACCCGTGTTGACGGCATGAAGGGGCAGGATGATGGGTCGCTCTCGCGGGAGAAGAGCCGTCTGAATGCGAAGGTGCGTGCCCTGGAGGCCGAGAAGCGGCAGATGGAGACCAACCTGGGCTTCTTCTCCTCCAGCTCGTCGGATAATCCGGTGCTCTCCCGCCTGCAGACGCAGCTAGAGGAGATGGACCGGGAGATAGCGCTGGTGCGTGAGAAGATGAAGCATATCGACAGGGCTGCCAAGGGGGGAGAGAGCGATAAGGCGAATGGGAGCGAAAAGGGAAGCGAGAGCGATAAGGAGGGCGAGAGCGAGGAGTAGGTTCGTTGTCTTCGCCAGCGCTTGCGGCGTATGGCGGGGTGGTGTATGAATAGTTCGGAGGAGAATCGAATGAGCATAACGGAGGGCGACGGGCAGTGCCCGCGCGAGACGAAGTATATATTTGTAACGGGTGGGGTGGCCTCCTCGCTGGGTAAGGGTATTATCTCTGCCTCGCTGGGCAAGCTGCTGCAGAGCCGGGGCTATCGGGTAACGATACAGAAGCTCGACCCCTATATCAACGTAGATCCGGGTACGCTTAACCCCTATGAGCATGGGGAGTGCTACGTTACTGAGGATGGGGCGGAGACGGACCTCGACCTGGGGCACTATGAGCGCTTCCTCAATCAGCCGACATCGCAGTCCAACAGCGTAACGACCGGGCGGATATACCAGGAGGTCATCAACAAGGAGCGCCGGGGGGACTACCTTGGAAAGACGGTGCAGGTAATCCCGCATATCACCGACGAGATAAAGCACACCATCCAGCGGCTGGGGTGCGAGGGGTGCTATGATATCGTAATAACTGAGATTGGTGGTACGGTGGGCGATATAGAGTCGTTGCCTTACATCGAGGCGGTGCGCCAGCTGCGCTACGATTTGGGGCGCGGGAACTCGGTGCTGGTGCACCTGACGCTGGTCCCCTACCTGCGTGCCTCTGGGGAGCTGAAGACCAAGCCGACGCAGCATTCTGTGAAGGTGCTGCTGGAGAATGGTATCCAGCCGGACATACTGGTGCTGCGGACGGAGCATGAGCTGGGGGATGATCTGAAGGCCAAGGTGGCTCGCTTCTGCAATGTGCATAAGGAGGCGGTCATTGAGTCGATCGATGTGCCTACGATCTACCAGGTGCCGGTGGGTATGCTAGAGGAGGGTTTGGATCGTGAGGTCTTGGCCAAGCTGGAGCTGCCTGTAGCTGGCGAGCCCAAGCTGGAGGCGTGGCGCAAGTTCCTTGACCGTTTCTATAACCCGACCTGCGAGCTGAATCTAGTGCTGGTAGGCAAGTACGTGGAGCTGCCGGATGCGTACAAGTCCATCTATGAGTCTCTTATTCACGCTGGGGCTGAGAACGCTTGCCGTGTGCGGGTGGAGGCCATCTCCTCGGAGTCGCTGGACGCGGGGAATGTGGAGGCGTTGCTTAGGGATCGGGATGCTGTGCTGATAGCTCCGGGCTTCGGTCTGCGGGGCATTGCGGGTAAGCTCGAGGCGGTGCGCTACGCACGGGAGAATGGTATTCCCTTCCTGGGTATCTGCCTGGGTATGCAATGCGCCATGGTTGAATTTGCCCGTAACGTTCTGGGTATAGCCGGTGCGACCTCCCGGGAGTGGGATGAGGGGGCTTCCGATGCGGTGATAGACCTGATGGAGGCGCAGAAGGATGTTACGGATATGGGGGGGACGATGCGCCTTGGGGCCTACCCCTGCCAGCTGCAGGAGGGGACGCATGCCCATGCGGCCTATGGTAGCACGAGCATATCGGAGCGGCATCGCCATCGCTACGAATTCAATGATGCCTACGCTACTCGCTTCGAGGAGGCTGGCATGCGCCTGGTGGGGCGCAACCCAGAGACGAACCTGGTGGAGGTGGTCGAGCTGGAGGGGCATCGCTGGTTTGTGGGTGTACAGTTCCATCCCGAGCTGAAGAGTACGGTGGTGTCGCCACATCCGCTGTTCGTGGCTTTTGTGGCGGCGGCCAAGGCCTATGCGGCCGAGCGAGCTCATTAATGCGTAACGCTAGTATAATAACATATCAATTGCAAACCTCCCCGGGGGCCACTAGCCTAGCCGGGGCGTATAAACATCTACATGGATAAGCAATCTGTCACGGGATTTGTCCTTATAGCCCTGATTCTGGTGGGCTACTTTTTCTACACGAAGCCCAGTGAGGAGGAGATCGCCCGGATGCAGCGGGAGCGTGATTCCGTAGCAGCGGTGCAGGCTGAGGAGGTGGAGCGGCGGCGTGCTGCGGAGTTTGAGGAGCGTGCCGCTACGGAGGTGGCGGGTGATGGTGGGGCGCTCGATTCTCTCTTCGTGCAGGATTCGATGGTGCAACAGTACCACCTGCGCAATGATAAGCTGGACCTCACCGTGGAGTCCATGGGGGCCTACATATCGGATGCGCAGATTCGGGGTTTCAAGACCTGGGATGGCGACTCGCTGCGCCTGTTCTCGGGGATAGGTAATGGCATGGTGCTGAACTTCTTCGCGAAGGGCGTACCGGTGTCGACCGACCAGCTGAACTTTTCTCTGCAGAGCTCGCCCGAGGGTGCCGAGGCGAAGGTTGCGGGCGATACGGCGCGGATGACTCTGGTGGCGCAAATGCAGGAGGGGGCGAAGGTTGTGATGGATTACGTGCTGCCCTACGGTAGCTACATGCCGAGCCTTAGCATCCGCCTGGATGGTATGCGTAAGGTCCTGCCCTCCAACAGCACTTCGGTGGATCTGCTCTGGAGCATGCGTTCGCCCCGACAGGAGAAGAGCATGGACCGTGAGCGGGAGTATACCAAGCTGGCCTACCAGGCGTCGAATGGCGATTTTGAGGAGATGGCCGCCACGGAGGATGGCGAGAGCGAGCGGGTGAAGACTAAGATAGACTGGGTGGGCTTCAAGGAGCAGTTCTTCTCGGCCTTCCTGGTGAACCCCGAGCATTTCGAGTTCTCCGACCTCTCGGTGCGTTCCCTTCCCGGCGATGAGGTCATTGCGGATTTCCGGGCGAGCTTCATGCTGCCGATTAGCGCGGCGCCCTCGACGGCGTACCATTTTGATTTCTACATGGGGCCGAACCTCTATAAGCTCCTCGAGGCGCAGGGGCATGGCTTTGAGCAGGTGGTGCCCATCGGCGGATGGATGATTCGCTGGGTGAATAAATACCTGGTGATTAACGTGTTCGACTGGCTGAATACCCGTATCGCTAGCTACGGTATCATCATTCTGATTCTGACCATCATGATTAAGCTCTTGGTGTTCCCGCTGACCTACAAGTCGTACAAGAGCCAGGCCAAAATGCGCGTCCTCAAGCCGCTGGTGGACGAGGTGAATGAGAAGTACCCGAAGAAGGAGGATGCGATGAAGAAGCAGTCGGCGGTGATGGCGCTCTACCGTAAGGCGGGGGTTAACCCCATGGGGGGGTGCCTGCCGATGCTCATCCAGTTCCCCTTCCTGATAGCGATGTTCCGCTTCTTCCCGGCCTCCTTCGAGCTGCGGCAGAAGAGCTTCCTGTGGGCGACTGACCTTTCGAGCTACGACTCCATTCTGCCTCTACCCTTCAACATCCCCTTCTATGGGGATCATGTGTCGCTGTTCACCCTGCTGATGGCCGTGGCGATGTACTTCTCGACGGCCATGAACATGAAGCAGAGCGATGCGATGAACCAGCAGATGCCCGGTATGAAGTACATGATGCTCTACTTCATGCCCCTGATGATGGTCATCTGGTTCAACAGCTACTCCTCGGGCTTGAGCTACTACTACTTCCTGGCGATGTGCATCACCATCATCCAGACGCTGGTGATTCGCCGGACCATCGATGAGAAGAAGCTCTTCGACCGGCTCAAGAAGA
>PDRH01000002.1 GCA_002748015.1 Bacteroidota bacterium
CTGCTCAAGAAGAAGTATGCGCTGTCGGTGCGCAGCCAGGATACGCTGGCGATGCAGAAGCAGCTGTCCTTCCTTGCCATATGCTACCTGAAGCTCGGCAAGCCAGAGAGGGCTTTTAGCTACATCAACCGTGCGCTTCGCTACCAGACCGCCGAGCGTATGGATATCGGGTCCTACTACATCCACCTGGCGCAGGGGGGCTACTACCGTGCGGAGGATTGGCCGGTGGTTGCTGAGGAGTACTACGGAGTAGCCTATAGCCTCGCCCTGCATCTTAATAATCGCGAGGCGCAGGCGTTTGCCCAGCTTATGCTGGCCGATTGCCGTGCGGATATGGGCGATACGCAGGCGGCCAGGCGGGAGGCGGAAAAGGTGGCCACCTACGTCTATGGCTCGGAGGATGCGCTCCTTGAGGCGCTCTACTACCGTACGCATGCCAGGATAAATGCACGGGAGAAGAAGATAGAGAGCGCCGTACGGGATTACCGGAAGGCCTTTCTAATCGCCAGGCAAAAGAGGATCTATACCGACCAGATACTGCTGCTCTCGGAGCTGAGCCAGTTCCTCTTCCAGGAGGCGGACACGCAGCGTGCCTATCTCTTCGGTCGGCGAGCCATAGAGATTAGGGATAGCCTCTACAGGGTGGCAAGGGCGCAGTCCTTCACCATCTCTGACCTAGAACAGGTGTACAACCTCCAGCTCGAGGATATCGAGCGGCTACTGCAGCGCGACCATCGGCCGAGTGTGTGGTACCGCAACGAGCAGAAGCTTACTGTTCTTTTGCTCGTTCTCTTTGGGCTAATCTCGCTGGCGATATACTTCCTTTACCGCCGTATGGGTAAAATGCAGCGGATGGAGACCCAGCTGGCGGAGAACTCCAGGCTGGTGCAGGAGAAGGGCCAAAGTTCGCAGGAACTCGCCCTGCTCACCGAGCAGTTTGTCGAGCAGATGAACAAGCAGAATGAGGAGTTGGAGACCGCCCGAAAGCGCATGCTTAACAATAGCAATCAGCTGGTGCAGAGCATAGAGTACGCCCAGCGGATACAGGGGGCCATCCAGTCGAGCATTGAGTATCTCGGGAGCTACTTCGAGCAGAGCTTTCTGATATCGCGGCCGCGCGACATCGTGAGTGGCGACCTCGCCTGGTTCACCACCGTTGAGGAGATGGCCCTGCTGGCCATGATAGACTGCAGCGGTACGGGTGTGGCTGCCGCCTCCCTTTCGGTCATAGCCTACATGCAGCTCAACCGCGTGGTGACCGAGGAGCGCTGCGTTGAGCCGGCTGAAATAGTCTGCCGGGTGCAGAATCGCATCCGTAGGTTGCTGAGCAACACCTCCCCGGAATTCCAGGAGGAGATACAGGTGCATCTGGGGGTTCTACAGGTGGATAAGTACGCCGGCGAGGCCCGCTACGCCAGCATACATGAGCAGCTGTTCTATGCCCAGACCCCTGAGCGCGTAGACTACGTCAGGGGCGTGTCCTTCGTTGGGGATTCTGAGCAGAATTGCCGTAGTCGTATAGTTGAGCACCGTATTGCGGTCACGCCAGAGACCACGTTCTACCTCGGCTCTGACGGCTATTTTATGCAGCTTGATAGCCGCAACCGGAAGATCGGTTCGCAGGGGTTCCAGGAGATTCTTACCCGCATTCAACCCCTGCGGCTTGAGGACCAGAAAACCGAGCTACTGAACACCCTGGCCGCCCATCGCCTTGGCACTGCTCAGACCGATGATATTACCCTCCTGGCCGTGTCCCTACGGTCGTAGCTAGCGGTAATTGTAACGATTCTACTACTATTTTACTACATTTGCCCCGTGCTTGTCCTACTAGGCGAAGTGCGAATCGGGCTTTTGACCCCCCTTTTGAGCCTATCAGTCAAGGGGTTTGAAAACGTAGTATCGCACTGGTCTCCTAGCCAGTACAGGCCCATAGGAAGGGTTGCCCGTAGTTGGCGCAATGCGGCGTGAGGCGGGTAGTCCCAAACACAACACATAGCCATAAATTCTATGAGCGGAATACAGGAAAGCAAGATACGCGAGCTGGTCGAGAAACGGGCGCAGGCCCGCCTGGGTGGAGGGGAGAAGAAGATTGCTTCCCAGCATGACAAGGGGAAGTACACGGCTCGTGAGCGTATACAGATGTTGGTGGACGAAGGGAGCTTTGAGGAGTTCGATGCCTTTGTGACCCACCGTTGCGAGGACTTCGGGATGGAGAAGTCCCGTATACTCGGTGATGGCGTAGTGACCGGCCACGGCACCATTGATGGGCGAGTGGTTTACGTTTACTCCCAGGACTTCACCATCTACGGCGGTTCGCTGTCGCTTACTTGCGCAGAGAAGATATGCAAGATTATGGACATGGCCATGAAGAATGGTGCTCCCGTAATCGGCATCATGGACAGCGGGGGGGCGCGTATACAGGAGGGCGTGAAGAGCCTCATGGGCTACTCGATGATCTTCCAGAAGAATATTGAGGCCTCGGGGGTGATCCCCCAGATATCCATGATGATGGGCCCTTCAGCTGGCGGAGCGGTATACTCCCCGGCCCTCACGGACTTCATCCTCATGAATGACCAGACCTCGAACATGTTTGTTACCGGCCCCAAGGTTGTGAAGACCGTAACCGGCGAGCAGATCACCGCGGAGAACCTCGGAGGTGCACGTATGCACTCCACCAAGTCGGGCGTAGCGGCCTTTATGTCCAAGAGCGAGGAGGAGGCCTTTGAGATGATACGAAAGCTCTTCCAGTTCATACCCCAGAACAACCTCGAGGAGCCACCCCGTATCGCTCCCACCGACTCCATCGATCGTCTGGAGGAGTCGCTCAATACCATCATCCCTGAGGATGCCAACAAGCCCTACAACGTGATGGATGTCATTGCGGCCATCGTTGACAACGGTGATTTCTTCGAGGTGCATGCGACCTACGCCAAGAATATTGTCGTTGGCTTCGCCCGTATGGATGGTATGCCCGTGGGTATCGTGGCCAACCAGCCCAAGATCATGGCCGGTGTGCTCGACATAAACGCCTCCCGCAAGGGTGCACGGTTCGTCCGCTTCTGCGATGCCTTCAACATCCCGATCATTACGCTAGAGGATGTACCCGGCTTCCTCCCCGGTTCTGGCCAGGAGAGCAACGGCATCATCATGCACGGGGCAAAGCTCCTTTTTGCCTATGGCGAGGCGACGGTGCCCAAGATAACGGTCATCCTGCGGAAGGCATACGGTGGGGCATACATCGTGATGAGCTCTAAGGGCCTGAAGTCCGATATCAACTACGCCTGGCCCTCGGCCGAAATTGCTGTCATGGGGCCCAGCGGGGCTATCGAAATCCTCTACGGCAAGGAGCTCAAGGAGCTCAAGGACGACCCCGAGAAGTACCAGCAGTTCGTCAACGAGAAGGAGACCGAGTATAAGGAGAAGTTCGCCAACCCCTACGTGGCGGCCAGCCTCGGCTACCTTGATGATGTTATAGAGCCACGCAATACCCGTTTCCGCATTATTCGGGCGCTCAACATGCTCCAGTCGAAGAAGGACATGATGCCGCCCAAGAAGCACTCTAATCTCCCCCTATAGCCATGCCAGATACTCTAGTAAGCACGGCAGCTGCGCAATCGCAGCGGCTGCTGACTGACCCCGCACGGGCCCTGCGTAGGGCTCAGCAGGCGGAGGAGTTCATGGAGAATGACCCTTCGGGCTTCGGCCTGACCCTCGTGGCCATGGGGGTTGTGCTCCTGGCGCTGCTCTGCCTCTACCTCATCTTCCACTTCATCGGCAGGCTGTCTGCCCGTAGCATGGCCGCCGGTCGGCAGGATCGCCTGGAGACCCACCCATTTAAGGGGGCCGACTACAACGGCTCGGTTGCCGTGGCCATAGCCCTCGCGCTCCACCAGTACGCCGAGGAGGCTCGGGAGGAGGAGGAGGGATACGTCACCATACAGGAGGTATCGCGGAGGTACTCCCCGTGGGGCGCAAAGTCCTTCGGCGTGATGAACAATCAGCGCATGCGGCGCTAACTACTACACCAAGACGAGAAGCACTGTGAAAGTATACAAGTACAAGATAAACGGACAAACCTACGAGGTTGTAATAAAGGATATAGCCGACGGCGAGGTGGATGTTGAGGTCAATGGCCTGAGCTACCACGTGGAGAACGTGGATGCTCCCAAGCCAGCCAAGCGCCCCCAGGTATCTCGCCCCAAGCCGGCTAGCCACCCCGAGCATCATGCCCAGGCGCCGGAGCCCCAAGCAGCGGCCAAGCCCACTGGCGAGGGTACTATTACCTCTCCTCTACCAGGCGTAATCCTCGACATGCAGGTCAAGGAGGGAGATACTGTCAAGGCGGGGCAGACCCTCCTAGTGCTTGAGGCCATGAAGATGGAGAATAGCATAGAGGCCGAAGCCGACGGGAAGGTTATCAAGGTCTACGTCAAGGCGGGCGATTCGGTAATGGAGGGCGATGCCCTCGTGACGATAGGAGGCTAGGCTATGACCATACTCCTCAAGGCCCGACTCTTCGAGTTCCTGGCCGAGCACATCAGCACCTTCGCGGGCCTTACCGGCATAGCGCATATGACCTGGGCCCATGCCATCATGATAGTGGTCGCCTGCGTATTCCTCTACCTGGGCATACGCAAGGAGTTCGAGCCGCTGCTCCTGGTGCCCATTGGCTTCGGCATGATTCTGGGGAACATCCCCTTCGCCGAGGGCTACCAGATTGGCATATACGAGCAGGGCTCCGTCCTGAGCTACCTCTACTTCGGTGTGGTCAAGGGCTTCTACCCCCCGCTCATCTTCCTGGGTATCGGGGCTATGACCGATTTCTCCAACCTCATAGCCAATCCTAAGCTCATGCTCATAGGGGCGGCCGCCCAATTTGGTATATTTGGCGCCTACATGCTTGCCCTCTCCACCGGGCTGTTCAGCTTCGCTGAGGCGGGGGCTATAGGCATTATCGGGGGGGCTGATGGGCCAACGGCCATTTTCCTCTCCTCAATGTTAGCACCCGAGCTTATGGGGGCGATTGCGATATCTGCCTACTCCTACATGGCGCTCGTACCGGTCATACAGCCACCCATCATGCGCCTACTCACGACGCAGAAGGAGCGTACCATACGGATGAAGGCTCCCCGCCAAGTGAGCAAGATGGAGCGCGTGCTCTTCCCCGTTTTGGGCGCCCTGATGACTCTTCTGCTCGTGCCGTCCGGTCTGCCCCTCCTGGGGATGCTCTTCTTCGGCAACCTCCTTAAGGAGAGCGGCGTGACCAAGCGATTGGCCGATACGGCTCGAGGACCGCTCATTGACATTGTTACCATACTCCTCGGCCTGACGGTAGGTGCGTCTACCCAGGCGGTACGGTGGGTGGCAGACCCCGTTACCGGTGAGCTTGTCAACAAGGGCTTCCTCTCCGGGCGTTCCATCATGATTTTTGCCATAGGTGCCTTTTCCTTCGTCATCGCCACCACATCGGGCATACTCTTTGTGAAGCTCATGAACCTCTTCCTCAAGAAGGAGAACAAGATCAACCCCCTCATTGGCAATGCTGGCGTATCGGCCGTGCCCGATAGCGCCCGCATATCGCAGACCGTTGGCCTCGAGTACGACAAGAGCAACCACCTGCTCATGCATGCCATGGGCCCGAACGTGGCTGGCGTTATTGGTAGCGCCATCGCAGCGGGGATAATCCTCTCCTTCCTTTCGTAGGGGGGCCGAAGTAGAAGCGAAAAACCTACTTTAGGGCCGTGGCATGCACCATGCCACGGCCCTAATTGTTTCTATACCAACTAGAAAATCCTTTCGGGGAGAAAAGCAGGAGGTGTTTTTTGCCCTTCTCTTTACCTAGAATCAGAAAAAAAGTACTACCTTGGCAACGCCAAGCCAGGGGGGGATGCTCCTTCCTCTTGCTGGGTAGATAAATACTCAAAACGCTATATACCTAAAAAAGTAAAGACTATGAGCCACGAATGTGACATGAAAGGCAAGGGCTTTTCAACGCGTGCAATCCACGCAGGACATCTTCCCAACCAGTTTGGTGCGCTAGCAACGCCTATCTACCAGAGTTCAACCTTCGTATTCGACTCCGCCGAGCAGGGGGGCCGTCGTTTCGCACTGGAGGAGGATGGTTACATCTATACTCGCCTAGGCAACCCGAACTCCACCGAGGTAGAGGAAAAGCTCGCTGATCTCGAAGGGGCAGAGGCCTGCATGTCTACCGCTTCCGGAATTGGCGCCATCACCTCCGCCCTCTGGACCAGCGTATCGGCTGGCGACCATATTGTAGCGGCCAAGACCCTCTACGGTTGCACCTTTGCATTCCTGAACCATGGCCTGAGCCGTTTCGGTGTTGAGGTCGACTTC
Source organism: Bacteroidota bacterium (assembly GCA_002748015.1). GTDB lineage: Bacteria > Bacteroidota > Bacteroidia > Bacteroidales > CAJPTX01 > Bacteroides_D. The sequence goes on from PDRH01000002.1 coordinate 6,358, forward strand.
GTCGACACCCGCGACCCGCAGAACGTAAAGGCCGCGCTCAAGCCCAACACCAAGGTGGTGTACCTCGAGACGCCCGCCAACCCCAACATGTACATCAGCGATATCAAGGCCATCTCCAAGATCGCCCATGAGCATAACGCTGACATACAGGTATACGTGGACAACACCTACTGCACCCCCTACATCCAGCATCCTCTGCAGCTCGGGGCGGACGTTGTGGTGCACTCCGCTACCAAATACATCAACGGTCACGGCGATGTTATTGCCGGTTTCGTACTCGGTAAGAAGGAGTTCATCGACCAGGTGCGCTTCGTCGGCGTGAAGGACATGACCGGTGCCACCCTCGGCCCATTCGAGGCCTACCTGATCGGCCGTGGTATGAAGACCCTCTCCATCCGCATGGAGAAGCACTGCGCCAACGCTCAGAAGATAGCCGAGTTCCTAGAGTCGCACCCCAAGGTGGAGAAGGTTATGTACCCAGGTCTCAAGAGCTTCCCGCAGCATGAGCTGGCCATGAGCCAGATGTGCCTCCCCGGTGCGATGATCGCCTTCGAGCTGAAGGGTGGCATCGAGGCTGGTAAGTCCCTGATCAACGGTTGCCGCCTCTGCACCCCGGCCGTGAGCCTCGGTGATGCTGAGACCCTCATCCAGCACCCGGCCAGCATGACCCACTCGCCCTACACTCCCGAGGAGCGTGCCGCCAGCGACATCGCTGAGGGCCTCGTACGCCTCTCCGTGGGTCTAGAGGACGCTGAGGATCTGATTGCAGACCTCAAGCAGGCGCTCGATAAGTAGGATTCCGGTTTTTCCTCTTATATTCGCGGGGCGGATGGCAAGGGTCATCCGCCCCTTTTTGCGCCCGATAAGTAGTAAAGAAAACGAGAAAACAAGTCCTATGCCCCTGCTCGAACGTGGCGGAAAGCACACCAAGCTCTATGCCAACATCATGCTTCTGACAGTCGCCATCATCTGGGGGAGTACCCTCGTCGTGATGAAGGCTACCACCGACACCATAAACCCCACCCTCCTGATCGCCATGCGTTTCCTCATGGCGGGGGTGGTGCTTGGGGTTCTCTTCTTCCGCAAGCTGCTGGTCATCAAGCGGGGGGAACTCATTGGTGGCCTCGTTATCGGTGTTCTGCTCTTCTTTGCCCATGCCGTGCAGACCATCGGCGTTACGGATGCTAAGGGCGATGCTGGTCGCTCTGGCTTCCTGGGCGCCGCCTACTGCATCATCGTTCCCTTCATCTACTGGGCCTTCGAGCGCGTTCGGCCGGATAGGTACAACATCATGGCCGCTGTCCTATGCATCGCCGGTATAGGGCTCATCTCCTTCGGCGGGGCGCCCACCCTCGACCTCAACCCGGATGCTGGCCTCCTGGGCTTCACCATGGCCGACACCCTTGCCCTGGGCAGCGCCTTCTTCTTCGCCGCCTCCATCGTTGCCATAGATAAGTACACCAAGAACCAGGATGCCATCACCATCACCATCCTCCAGTTCTTCTTTGCGGGTATCTTCGCCGCCATCGCAACCCTCATCCGCGAACCCGCCGCCGTGCAGAATGCGCTTTGGAGTGACGCCCTCTGGGGTGCAGTGCTCTACCTGGGCTTGGTGGCTACGGCCTTTGCACTCCTGCTCCAGAACGTAGCCCAGACGCATACCGATGCCAACAGCGCGGCCATCATCCTTGGTACGGAGTCCATCTTCTGCGTACTCTTCGGCGTGGCGTTCAATGCCGAGCCGATGTCCATGGTGCTTCTCTGGGGCTTTGTTCTCATATTTGCGGCCATCCTCATCTCCGAGACCAAGCTCTCCTTTCTCCGGCGGCGTAACAAGGAGAATTCCCCCTCCGTAGGCTAGTAGCCCTAGGCTTTTCCCCCTGCGCAAGCATGCCCTGTAGCGGCGTGCTATCTGATCCGCATAGCAGAACCCCGCCCTGCCTACTAGCAGAGCGGGGTTCTGCTCTCTGAGCGCCCCCTATGCGTAGCCATCCCCTCCGAATTTTACCTAGGGCAAATTCGGAGGGGATGCTTAGTCTATGCTGGTTCTCAGGCACTTGGGATACGGGCGGTTCGGAGAGTGATGAACCTGTACTTTTTGGGAAGGGTAGACCTCCATGGTGCCTTGCTCTTGCGCCCTTCGCGCATGGAGTATTGCCCCGGATATTCCTACCTTTGCGACGGTTTGGGAGTGGGGTGGGGTGGTGCGTATGCCAGGATTACGTTGTATGTTTATGCCGCGATTTCAGGTTCATATGGATGCGCTTCTGGGGGGGAGCCTTTCGCCCTCGGATATAGCCCCTCTGCTGCGTGTCCGGGGGGAGGAGCTGATGTACCTTTCGGCGGCGGCCCAGGTGGTGCGTATGGCTAACGTTGGGCCGGGGGTGTATCTGCGGGGATTGGTTGAGCTTGGGAATGCCTGCGAGAAGGATTGTCTCTACTGCGGCATCCGGCGGGGGAATGGTGGGGTGGTGCGTTATGAGCTGGAGGCTGCGCCGGTGGTGGAGGTGGCTGCCTGGGCCCACCGCCAGGGCTTTGCCTCGCTGGCCATTCAGGCGGGGGAGAGAACGGATGGGGCCTTTACGCGGGGTATCGTTGAGCTGCTGGAGCGTATTGGTGCGGCAACGGGTGGGGAGCTGGGTATCACCCTATCGCTGGGGGAGCAGGCGCCGGAGGTATACCGTGCGTGGCGGGCGGCTGGAGCTATGCGCTACCTGCTGCGGATAGAGACGTCTAGCCCGGGGCTATACCGTGCGTTGCATCCGGACGATGGGCGACATGCCTTCGATGCGCGTCTGGCCTGCCTACGTTCGTTGCGGCAGGAGGGCTATCAGGTGGGAACGGGGGTGATGATAGGCCTGCCAGGCCAGGGGGTAGAGGATTTGGCGGAGGATCTGCTGGCGCTGCGGGCCATGGAGGTGGATATGGTGGGGATGGGGCCCTACCTGCTGCATCCGGATACGCCGCTGGCCGCGAGGGCTGGAGAGCTGTGGACGGTGGAGGAGCGTTTTGATGCGTCGGTGGCCATGGTGGCGGTACTCCGCATCCTGATGCCCACGATAAACATCGCGGCGACCACCGCCCTGCAGGCGATACGCCCGGATGGGCGGGATTGGGCGCTGCGGGCGGGGGCGAATGTGCTCATGCCGAACATCACGCCGCGAGGACGCCAGGATGACTATTCGCTCTACGCGGGTAAGCCGCAGAGCGTAATGGATGCGGAGGATAGCCTGGAGGTGCTGGCCCACCACGTGGAGGAACGCTGCGGCTGCGAGCTACGCCTGGGGGAGCAGGGCAATTCGCGGCACTACCTGGAGCGGCAAAAGTAGGGGAAAAGTGCGTGGAATTTTGCTATTCCGCATCTTGTTCCTATATTTGCGCGCTTTGATTGGGCGTGTTGTTTGCCCGAAAGATTCGCGATTATGATTCAGCGTATACAGACGCTCTGGTGGGCTCTAGCCCTCGTTCTACTTATAGCTTTTGCCTGCTTGCCTTTCGGGAGGTTCTTTGGGGCCGAGGGGGGCTACTCTCTAACCGTGCTGGGGCTGCAGGGTGATTCGGATGGGGTCCTGGTTTTCACGGCCTATCCATTGGCGGTCATTGTGGGTCTCTCGGCGTTGCTGCTGCTGGGGTGCATCTTTAGCTTCAAGAAGCGGCTGCTGCAGGTGCGGCTTTCGGTGTATGCGGCGGTTTTCCTACTGGGTACAGCTGGTCTCGGGGTGTACTATACGATCGTGGCGGATAGGCTGCTCTTGGGGGGGGGGCTTGCGCTGGGACCGCTCTTGGGGCTACCGGTTTTGGCGGCGGTCTTTGCGCTGCTGGGACTGCGTGGGGTGAAGAAGGATATCGCCTTCCTAAAGCGGATGGATCGCCTCCGCTAGGGGCTAAGGCTGGTGGGCTCTGTTTTTCTTACTAGTTAATCCAGCAATCGTAAAAACAGTTTTTACCACTCCGTCTGCTCCGTTGGGACGGGGGGCTTCTTGTAGTTGCCGTCGATTATGCCCGCCTATGCCCGTGGCGGGCTCTGCCTATTCTATCTATCCTCGAAGCTTGCTAGGGATGTTGGGCCGTCCTGTGCGTCTACCCCTCCGTTGGCTCGCCTCTTTGCCATCCGGCTAGCTTGGGGGGCTAGCTAGGGAAACGTAATGCGGACAGCTGTCTAGATTAACGGATGGCTATATGAAGTAGCTGCTCATTCTGCGTATCGACTGGGGTGTTCCCGAGCTATAGCACTGGAAGAGCGGTTTGAAGGGTTTTTTCCTTTTAGATGGGCATTTATTGTCTGATTGACAGTTGCTTACAAACACTTTAGTACGGTCTTTTTTGAGAATTTACCCGCTAATATTCCCTCTTCCTTCTGCGCCCTGTTGATAATTTCTTGGGTGGGTATAACTGGCTAGTAAATAGCGATTTCTCGTCCTATTTTGTGGTTTTGAGTTCTATTCCGGTGCTTGCATTTCCTGCTTGTGCTGGACTTCGGGGGATAATGCAGTACTTTTACCTTGCAAATTAGCACCTCAGGGGGAGGGGGCATTCGTTGCCACCGCGCTGTATTCCAGATCCAGATTCCCCCTACTTGGTAGCCATTCGCCGGGCAGCTGAGGGTGATACCAGCGTGTATCTTGGGTAGTGCTTTTGCTAGGGTGAGTAGGCAATATTATAATAACGGTTTGGGATGTCGTACCATATTCCAGTACTCCTGTCAGCAGGGGTAGAGCAGCTAATTGGCCCTTCTGATGGGGTGTACGTGGATCTCACCCTGGGGGGTGGGGGGCATAGCCGTGCGCTCCTCGAGGCGCTAGGGCCGGGTGCTCGTCTCTTCTGCTTCGATCGGGATGCGGAGGCGCTGGCCAATGCGCCAGATGATTCTCGGGTGCAGGTGGTGCATGCCAACTACCGTGATTTGCGGCAGTGGCTCTCGTACTATGGTTGCGAGCATGTGGATGGGGTGATTGCTGACCTGGGCGTATCGTCGCACCACTTCGATGTGGCCGAGCGGGGTTTCTCCTTCCAGCAGGATGGGCCGCTGGATATGCGCATGGGGGCGAGCTCTGTGCTGTCGGCGGGCGATGTGGTGGCGAACTACGATGAGGGGCAGCTGGCCGATGTGCTCTACCGCTACGGTGAGCTGCGCGAATCGCGTAGGCTGGCCCGGGCCATCGTTGAGGGGCGTGGGGCATCGCCCATAGTGACGACGGGGGCGCTGCGGGCTGTAGTGGAGGGGTGTCTTCCGCCACGGGCAGACCGCCATAAAGTGCTGGCCTGCGTGTTCCAGGCGCTACGCATAGAGGTGAACCAGGAGCTGGCATCCCTGGAGTCCATGCTGGGGCAGCTCCCGGATGTGGTGGCCAGGGGGGGGAGGGTAGTGGTCATATCCTACCATTCGCTGGAGGATCGCCTGGTGAAGAATTTCCTCCGGGCGGGGAACGCCGAGGGGAAGGTGTCGCAGGATTTGATGGGGCGGACGGATACGCCCTTCCGGATGCTGAGCAAGGGTATTGCCAAGCCGAGCAAGGAGGAGATTGCGGGTAATTCACGGGCCAGGAGCGCACGGATGCGCGTGGCCGAAAGGATATAGGGGTATGGATGAGGATCGCAATGTAATGCCAATGGATGGGCAGGCTGGTTCGCAGGAGGGGGCAGGAGGGCCAGGGGTTGCGGATGCGGGGCATGCTTGGTCTGGGGGGCGCAAGCGGGAAAAGAGCCAGCAAAAGCGCTGGGGGCTGATGGATGTTCCGTTCATCCTCTTTCTGGGGGCGCTGTGCGTGTTCTACATCTGGCTGCGGAATGACTACGAGCGGCTCTGGCGGGAGGAGCAGAAGCTAGAGGTGGAGGTGCGGAGCCTTCGGAGCGAGTCGCTGGTGCTCTCCTCGGAGCTGATGCGGCGGAGTAAGGAGTCGGAGGTGTACAAGCTGACGGAGTCGAAGGGTTTGAAGCTGAGGGAATCGCGTACGCCCCCGGTAAAAATAGATTATAAGGAAAGGTAGGTCTACTATGGCACAGTCGGGCAGAAAGCGGGTAGTGATTTTCTATAGGCTTTTCTTGTGGGGCATGGTGCTTTTGGGCGCAGTGCCGATAGTCCTTCGCATACTGTGGATTCAGTATGTGGACGGGGAGTCGCTGCGTTCGGTGGGGAATAGCCAGTCGTACAAGCAGAAGACGATTGCGCCCAGCCGTGGGAATATCCTGGCAGATGATAAACGGCTGCTGGTAACCTCCCTGCCGACCTACAAGGTGTTCATGGATATGGCGCCCGATGGGATGACCGATGAGCTGTTCGCGGCGCATGTGGACTCGTTGGCGCTTTGCCTTTCGCAGCTGTTCCGCGATAAGTCGGAGGCGGCCTACCGTAGCGATTTGATCAGCAAGCGCCGGGCAGAGAAGCGCTACTACCGGCTGGGCAACCGTTCGCTGAACTTCGCGGAGCTTAAGCGCCTGCGGCAGTTCCCCCTGCTGCGGCTGAACAGGAATGTGGGTGGTCTGGTCGTGGAGGATAGCTACGTGCGTAAGCGGATTCTGGGGGATCTGGCGATGCGTACGCTGGGCTACCGTAAGGGCGATCTGCGCGTGGGGCTGGAGGGGGCGTTCGATGATGCGCTGCGCGGCACGCCCGGCATGCGCATAGAGAAGAAGTCGTACGGGGGGCGCTATATTCCGGTGGGTACGGCGGAGCAGCTCGATCCGGTGGAGGGGGCGGATGTGATTACCACGCTGGACATCAACCTCCAGGATGTGGTGGAGAAGGAGCTGCGTTTGCAGCTAGAGGCAAATCAGGCGGATTTCGGCACGGTGGTGGTTATGGAGGTGCGGACGGGGGATGTGAAGGCCATCGCCAACCTGAAGCGTACGGAGAGCGGGAAGTACCGCGAGGAGATGAACTACGCGGTGGGTAGGCGGACTGAGCCGGGTAGCACGTTCAAGGTGGCGTCGCTGATCAACCTGCTGGAGGATGGCTACGTGAAGCTGGATGATAGCGTGGATACTGAGGGGGGGAAGTGGCGCATACATGATAAGGTAATCCGCGATTCGCATGAGGGGGGGTATGGTAAGATTACGGTTCGTCGTGCGTGGGAGGTCTCGTCGAATGTGGCTGTCACCAAGCTGGTATACCGTCACTACAATGGTAAGGAGGCGGAGTTTGTAAATCGTCTGTACGGCATGCGGCTCAACCAGCGGCTGGGGCTACCAATTGCTGGCGAGGCGCAGCCCAACATCAAGTACCCCGACAATCCGCTGTGGTCGGGTATCTCGCTGCCGATGATGAGCATTGGCTACGAGGTGGAGCTTACGCCGCTGCAGATTCTGACCTTCTACAATGCGATAGCCAACGATGGGCGTATGGTGGCGCCGCGCTTCGTGACGGAGCTGCAGCGCGATGGTCGAACTGTGGAAACCTACCCTGTACGTGAGCTGGTGGCCTCGATCTGTTCTCCGCAGACGCTTGAGCAGGTTCGTTCGGTGCTCAAGGGGGTGGTGGATAGCGGCACGGCGAAGAATCTGCGGGCGGAGAAGTACAAGATAGCGGGGAAGACGGGTACGGCGCAGATCGCGCGGAACGACAAGGGGTACAAGCTGGGTGGCAAGGTGCGCTACCAGGCCTCCTTTGCGGGCTACTTCCCGGCCGATGCACCGCAGTATTCCTGCATCGTAGTAGTGTCCTCGCCGACAAAGCAGTCGTACTACGGCAACCGAGTGGCTGGGCCGATTTTCCGCAAGATAGTTGATAAGGTGTACGGCACGCGGGCCGAGTGGTTCCCGAAGAAGGAGGGGTCACGACGTATGGCGGCGCAGTACTGCAAGCGTGGTTTGGCCGAGCCGCTGATGGAGTCGCTCGATCAGCTGGGCGTGGCGGTGCAGGATAAGTCTTCAGGTGCTGACTGGGTCACCCCGATTCGCGGGAAGGAGGAGGTGGTAGTGCATTCGTCGGGTGGTTCGCATAGCGTGGGGGGGCTTGTAGTGCCCAATGTGCAGGGCATGCCGCTCAACGATGCGCTGTTTGCCCTGGAGAATGCGGGCCTGCGGGTACGGGTGCGGGGGCGCGGGTCTGTGAAGGCGCAGAGCGTATCGCCGGGTACGAAGCTGCAGGCGGGTACGGTTGTTGAACTTACAATGAGCATACTATGATGGAGCAAGTGGAGAGGGTATATAGCGTAGCGCATCTGCTGGAGGGGGTAAAATACCGTCTGGTGCAGGGGGAGCTGCCCGAGCGGGTGGAGGGCATTACGTCCGATTCGCGCCGGGTTGCCGCGGGCTGGGTGTTCGTGGCGGTGGCGGGTACGCAGCATGATGGGCATTCGTTCATTGAGGCATCGCTGCAGGCGGGTGCATCGCTGATAGTTGTCGAGCGGGATTTTCAGCTCCCTAGCTCTGAGGTGCCCATCCTGCAGGTGGAGAACTCGGCCGAGTCGCTGGGCATCATGGCGTCGAATTTCTACGGTAGGCCCTCCGATAGCCTGAAGCTTGTGGGGGTTACGGGCACCAATGGTAAGACCTCGGTGGCCACCCTGCTCTACCATCTCTGCCAGGGGTTGGGGTACAGGGCGGGGCTGCTCTCCACGATAGAGAACCGGATACTGGACGAGGTGCTGGAGTCGACGCATACGACGCCGGACGCTCTTGCGCTCAATGGGCTGCTGGCGAAGATGGTGGCCAATGGGGTGGAGTATGCCTTCATGGAGGTGAGCTCGCATGCGCTGGTGCAGCGACGGGTTGCAGGGGTTCGTTTTGCAGGGGCGGTGTTCACGAATCTTTCACGGGATCATCTGGATTACCATGGCACCTTCGCCGCGTACCGGGATGCGAAGAAGCTGCTCTTCGATGGGCTGGATGTGCAGGCCTTCGCGCTGGCCAATAGGGATGATCGCAATGCTGAGGTCATGCTGCAGAATAGCCAGGCACGGCGTTGCTACTATTCCGCCCATGAGGTTGCCGACTACAATGGTAAGCTCCTCCATGAGGATGCGGACTCCATGGAGCTGGAGATTGCAGGCGTTTCGGTGCATGTCCTGCTGCATGGGCGTTTCAACCTCTACAACCTGCTGGCGGTGTATGGGGTGGCCGATTTGCTTGGGCTGGGCGATTCGCAGGAGGTGCTTCGCCAGCTGAGCGTGCTGGAACCCGTGCGTGGGCGTTTTCAGGGAATCGTTGGCCCGGAGAGGCGGCTGGCGGTGGTGGACTATGCGCATACGCCCGATGCCCTGAGCAAGGTGATAGATACGCTGCGTATCATTGCGCACCACCGTGATAGCCAGCTGATTTCCCTGGTAGGGTGCGGGGGTGAACGGGATAAGGGTAAGCGTCCGGATATGGGGGCGATAGCCTCGTCGCGCAGCCTGTGGACGGTTCTTACCTCGGATAATCCTAGGGGTGAGGAGCCCGGGAGTATTATAGCGGAGATGTATGCCGGGGTGCGCCATGAGTACCGCTCGCATGTGTTCCGGATCGAGGATCGGCGGGAGGCCATTCTATATGCGTGCATGCTCTCGGAGCCTGGGGATGTGATTCTGATAGCGGGGAAGGGGCATGAGAACTACCAGGAGATTGCTGGGGTGCGACACCCCTTTGATGATGCTGAGGAGGTTCGCCAGGCCTTTAGCCAGCTAGATTAAGGATAGAGGAGGAGCAGAGGGATGCTATATAGTCTTTACCATGCGCTCGCGCATTACGATATTCCGGGGCTGGGCCTGCTACGGTACCTGTCCTTCCGGGCGGGTGTGGCCTTTGTGCTGGCCCTGCTGGTTACGGTCGCCTTCGGGGGGCGTTTTATACGCATAATGCGCCGGCTGCAGATAGGTGAAGAGATTCGCGATCTGGGCTTTGAGGATCAGATGGCCAAGCGTGGTACGCCGACGATGGGGGGTATTCTCATCCTGGCGGCGACGATTATTCCGAGTCTCCTGCTGGCCGACTTGCGGAATCCCTACATCTTCATCATGCTGGTTTCTACGGTATGGCTGGGGCTCATCGGCGGGACGGATGACTATATTAAGGTGTTTCGTGGGAATAAGAAGGGGCTCAATGGGTGGATTAAGATCATGGGGCAGGTGGGGCTTGGTCTGTTCGTCGGGCTAATGCTGTTCTGCAGTCCGCGGGTGATGGTGCGGGGGGAGTCCCCCCAGCAGACCAGCGGCGAGCGGATGGAGGTTGTGGCCGTTGATGCGAATGCTCAAGAAGTTGTGTATGAGAAGAACCTAAAGACGACGATTCCCTTCCTGAAGGACCACGAGTTGGACTACCGGGATTTGGTGCCCTTCGAGGGTAAGGTAGGCAATGTGATAGCCTGGGGGCTATTTGTCTTCGTGGTGGTCTTCATCGTTACGGCGGTGTCTAACGGTGCGAATCTGACCGATGGGCTGGATGGGCTGGCGGCGGGGTCGAGCGCGCCAATGGCCATGGTGCTGGGGGTCTTCGCCTACCTTAGCGGTAATGTTATCTATGCGAGCTACCTACATATAATGTATATCCCTGAAGTGGGTGAGCTGCTGGTGTACATCGCTGGCTTCATCGGTGCGCTGGTAGGCTTCCTCTGGTACAATGCGTACCCGGCGCAGATCTTCATGGGCGACACGGGTAGCCTGACGATTGGCGGTGTGCTGGGGGTGTATGCCGTACTGGTGCGTAAGGAGCTGCTGCTCCCGGTGCTCTGCGGGGTCTTCCTGCTGGAGAGCCTTTCGGTGATTCTGCAGGTATCCTACTTCAAGTACACCAAGCGCCGTTTCGGTGAGGGCCGTCGAGTATTCCTGATGTCCCCCCTGCATCATCATTACCAGAAGAAGGGTTTTGTGGAGAACCACATTGTTACGCGCTTCTGGATAGTTTCCATTCTGCTGGCTGGGCTGGCCGTTGTAACCCTAAAGATACGCTAGGATATGAGCGCGAAGAGTGTAGTAGTTCTAGGTGGCGGTGAGAGCGGCGTGGGCTCGGCCATCCTGGCCCATAGGGTGGGGCATAGGGTATTCCTGAGCGACAGGGGTACGCTGAGCGATGCGCGCCGTTCGGAGCTGCAGAGCCACGGGATAGAGTTTGAGGAGGGGGTGCATACGGTAGAGCGTATCCTCTCGGCCGATGAGGTGGTTAAGAGTCCGGGTGTGCCTGAGACTGCCCCGATCGTCGTGTCGCTACGGGAGCGTGGGATACCGGTAATCTCCGAGATAGAGCTTGCCGGTCGTCACATGGGTAAGGCGAAGACCATCTGCATAACGGGTAGCAATGGCAAGACGACGACTACCAACCTGGTATACCGGATGCTCCAGATGGCTGGGTTGAATGTCGGTATGGTGGGCAATGTGGGCTATAGCTTCGCGTGGCAGGTGGCGATGGAGGCCCGGGACTACTACGTTGTGGAGCTCTCTAGCTTTCAGCTGGATGGTATGTACGATTTCCGCGCGGACGTGGCCGTTCTGCTGAATATTACGCCGGACCACCTGGATAGGTATGAGTACAAGCTAGAGAACTACGCCGCCTCTAAGCTACGCATCGGGCAGAATCAGGGGGAGGGCGATACGTTCATATACTGTGCCGATGATGCGGTGAGCCGGTCCATGATGGAAGGGTTCACCCCTGGGGCTGGGAGCGTGCTACCCTTCACGGCGAGCGATGTGGTGGAGGGTATGGGGAGCTATCAGCGCGGGGAGTCCCTCCATATTGCGGATGGGCTGGGGGGCTTCTCGATGCGCAAGGATGATATCCGCCTGCAGGGGAAGCATAACATGTACAACTGCCAGGCGGCGATGCTGGCCGCGCTGGCCGTTGGGGTATCCTGGGAGGCGATAGCTGAGGGTATGCGCCACTTCGAGGGCATCGCCCACCGGATGGAGCTGGCCGGGGAGCATAATGGTGTTCGCTACATCAACGACTCGAAGGCCACCAATACTGACTCGGTATGGTACGCCCTCGACAGCATGAAGACCCCGGTGGTTTGGATTGCAGGTGGGAAAGACAAGGGGAATGACTATGCTCCTCTGCTGCCCTTGGTGGAGGGGCGGGTGCATACGCTCATATGCCTGACGACTGATGCGGAGAAGCTACACGAGAGCTTTGCCGGGTCAATCGGGCGCATTGTGGATGCGGGGTCGGCTGAGGAGGCGGTAAACTTGGCGGCCGGGTATGCCCAGCCCGGCGATACGGTGCTACTCTCGCCAGCCTGCGCCAGCTTTGACCTATTTGATAACTATGAGCAGCGGGGCGAGCTGTTCAAAAAAGCAGTGGAGGAGCTAAGATGCAAGTAGATGGCACGCAGGGGAACGTTTCTACCCCGAAGACCGAAGCGGTTATTAGCCGTCGTAAGCGCCTTTTCAGGGGCGACAGGCAGATCTGGATGATTATTCTGCTGCTGATGATGGTATCTCTGATAGAGGTATATAGCACCACCGACACGCTGGCCTACCGGAAGATGGGTGGCGATACGGACTTCTACTTCCTCAAGCAGCTGAAGCACTTCCTGCTGGGGCTGGCGGTGATATTCGTGGTGCAGATGTTCGATACGAAGCTGTACAAGCCCTGGGGTGGCCTGCTGCTGCTGGGGGGGATGCTGCTGCTGGCCTATACGCTGGTGAAGGGGGTGGAGGTCAATAGCGCCCGTCGGTGGACACACATACTGGGCAAGAGCGTACAGCCCTCTGACCTGGTAAAAATCCCCATGATGATCTACCTGGCAACGCAGCTGGATCGGAATAAGAAGAAGGTGCAGGATTTCGCCTGGTCTGTCGTATTCTTGGTTCTGCCTATAGTTATTACCACGGCGCTCATTTTCCCCGAGAACCTCTCAACGGCCGTGCTCTTTGGGGTGGCCTCCTTCACGCTGCTGGCTCTGGGGAATATGCCCTGGAAGCATCTGTTCCTGATAGGGGCGGTCATCGTTGTGGTCTTCGTTGGCGGGGCCTTCATCATGGCGAAGAACAACCCCGACAGCCGTGTTGCTACATGGGTGAGCCGCTTGACGAGCTTTGGGAGCGAGGAGGATAGCTTTCAGGCCCAGCAGGCAAAGATCGCTGTGGCCTCCGGTATGCTCTGGGGTAAGGGGCCGGGCAATAGCACCCAGCGGATTATCCTCCCGCTCTCCTACTCGGATTTCATCTATGCCAACAGCATAGAGGAGGGGGGGCTGGCCCGGGGGGTACTTCTGATAGTACTCTACCTGTGGCTGCTGGTGCGCATTATGCGGGTGGTTCGACGGAGTAATAATCCGTACTACGTGTACCTCTCGGCAGGGCTGGGCGTAATGATCGTCCTGCAGGCCTTCGTCCATATGTGGATATCGGTGGGGCTGCTGCCCGTTACGGGTCAACCCCTACCCTTGGTGAGCATGGGGGGGTCCTCTATTCTCGTGGTTAGCCTTGCGCTGGGTATGATTCTTAGCATCGCCCGGATGCAGAAAAAGCAGGAGCTGTATGAGGGAGAGCAGGCGTAGCTATCGGTTTATCGTTTCTGGCGGTGGCACGGGGGGGCACATCTTCCCGGCCATAGCCATAGCGAATGCCCTGGTGGCCGAACATCCCGGGTGTGAAATCCTCTTCGTAGGGGCGGAGGGGCGCATGGAGATGACCCGCGTGCCGGAGGCTGGCTACCGTATAGAGGGGCTGCCGATGGTGGGCATGCCGCGTTCTCTTAATCCCTTGGCCATGCTGCGCTTTCTGCTGGCCTGGTTCAAGAGCAATAGGCGGGCGAGGCGTATCATCCAGGATTTCAAGCCTGACCTGGTTATCGGGGTAGGGGGCTACTCCTCTGCCCCGACGCTTGGGGAGGCGCAGAAGCTCGGTGTACCTACCTTCATACAGGAGCAGAATGGCTATGCCGGGCGAGCTAATAAGCTGCTGGCTAGGAAGGCCATGGCCGTGAGCGTGGCCTACGAGGGGATGGAGCGCTTCTTCCCGGCTGAGAAGATAGTGCTTACTGGTAATCCCGTTCGCCAGGTCTTTACCAAGGCGCTGCCGTCCGGGGAGCTTGCCCGGGCTGAATTGGGCTTGCCGCAGGACAAGCGGATAGTGCTCATGGTCGGGGGGAGCCTGGGGGCTGGCACGCTCAATGCGGCCGTTGCTGAGAACCTCTCCCTGCTGGCCGAGCATCCCGATACGTTCGTATGCCTCCAGACAGGAGGGCGAAACTACGAGGGTGTCAAGGCGCAGGTGGCGGGCTACGAGGGGGACAACCTCATGGTGGTGGACTTCATCAAGCGGATGGATCTTTTCTACGCGGCGGCCGACCTGATCGTGTCGAGGGCTGGGGCTATCGCCATCTCCGAGCTCTGCATCGTGGCCAAGCCGCTGGTTCTTGTCCCTTCGCCGAATGTGGCCGAGGACCACCAGATGCGCAACGCCGAGACCCTCTCCAAGCGAGGGGCCGCCCTGCTCATACCCGACAATCAGGCCCGGGAGCAATTGCTACCACAGGCCTTTGCGCTACTAGGAAACACCGCGGAATGCCAGGCCATGGCAGAGAGGATAAAGCCCCTCGCCCGGCCGCATGCCGATAAGCATATAGTACAGATTATCAATCAAATAATATAGGGGGAATAGCCATGGGCAAGCCACACGTATACGCAGAGATAAAGAGGGTGTACCTACTCGGAATAGGCGGGATAGGCATGAGTGCGCTCGCCCGCTACTTCCATGCGAAGGGGCTGCAGGTTGCGGGGTACGACCGTACGCCCTCGGAGCTAACCCGTACGCTGGAGCGTGAGGGTATGGCGGTGCACTACGCTGATGATGTAAACCTCATCCCCGCTGATTTCCTGACACCGAGTCCGGAGAGCCTCATCATCTATACCCCGGCCATACCCGGGGATATGCGCGAGAAGCTGTTTCTCCTAGAGGCCGGCCATCAGCTCTACAAGCGCGCCGAGGTGCTGGGGCTAATCTCTAGGGCCTACACCACGCTGGCCGTGGCGGGTACGCACGGTAAGACGACGACCTCCACGATGCTTGCGCACATGCTCAGCGCAGCCAGGGGGTGTACGGCCTTCCTCGGCGGGGTGAGCCGGAGCGACAACTCCAACCTGATACTCCCCAAGCAGCACTCCGACCTCCTGGTGGCGGAGGCGGATGAGTTCGACAGGTCCTTCCTCCACCTTACCCCTCAGGTTACGGCAGTTACGTCGGTATCGCCCGATCACCTCGATATATATGGTACGCCTGAGCGGCTCGTGGAGACCTTCCGCCAGTTCGCCGGCCAGAATACCAGTAGGCGGTTGATAGTCCAGGCCGAGGCGGCTTGCCACTTTGAGGGATTAGACCTCGATGTCTGCACCTATTCGGCCAGCGGTCAGGCGGACTACCAGGCGGAGAATATCAGCTATAACGGCCTATGCCATTTTACCCTATCTAGCCCCGTATCTGGGCGCTCGAGGGTGACCATGCGCCTTGGGGGGAAGCATAATATAGAGAATGCCGTGGCGGCCATCGCCATGGCCGAGCAGCTGGGTATACCACCGGCAGACCTCCTCCCGGCCCTTGAGAATTTCCAGGGGGTAAAGCGTCGCTTTGAAGTCTACCATGTGGGGGCTAGGGGTGTCTTTATCGACGACTATGCGCACCATCCCGATGAGATAAGGGCCACCATACGGGCAGTTAGGACGATGTTCCCCACCCGGCATCTAACGGTTATTTTCCAGCCCCATCTCTACTCGCGGACGAGGGATTTTCTCGCCGGCTTTGCCGATGCCCTGGCCGGTGCTGACTCCGCCATTCTCATACCGATATACCCGGCCAGGGAGGAGCCCATCCTGGGGATAGACTCAAAGCTCATCATCGATAGGATGCCCGAGGGCGTACGGAAGGTGTATACGGAGAAACATTTGCTGGCCGATGTGCTTGCGCGGGAGGAAACCGATGTGGTCCTCTCCATGGGGGCGGGTAGCATCGGTGAACTCGCCCCGCAGCTAGCGGAGGTCATCATGCTAAAGGAGAAAGCCTAATGGCTAGATTGTTCAAAGTACTCGTGCTGCTCTTCGGCCTCGGCCTAATGCTCCTGCTGGGCTATAGCTTCGTCTATAGCGCAACGCAGGGTGCAGAGGAGCGTTGCGAGAAGCTAAGGGTGAGCGTGAAGGACTCGGCTCACCATCGTTTCATGACCCCCGAGCGGGTGGAGCAGTACCTCCAGCTCAGGCTCGGGGTGCTCGAGGGGCTACGCCTCGATTCTATCAATACGCACAGGATAGAGGGCATCATCGCCGAGCTACCCAGCGTCCGTGAAGTCCAGGCCTACACCGTGGGTCTTGGTGAGCTACGCATCAACGTATGGCAGCGCACGCCGCTTTTCCGCATTATCGATGGGAAGCAGGGGGCCTGCTACGTGGATGCCCATGGGAGGACTTTCCCCCTCGATAGCCAGTATGCCGCCCATGTACTCGTGGTTTCGGGCAATCTGCCTGCGCCCCCGCCCGATATAACCCACTGCGATTCTACCACCTCCGTGCGCTGGAGGACATTCTGGCCGCAGCTCTTTGAACTCGTACAGTACCTGCAGCAGGATAGGCTCTGGAAGAACCTCTTCTGCCAGGTGTATATCGTCAGCCCGCAGCGCGTCGAGCTCATCCCACGTGTGGGGGGGCAAATCGTCGTCCTCGGGGCAATCGATGGGTATCAGTACAAGCTCAACAAGCTGTGGTCCTACTTCAGGACGGACCTCCCGCAGGAGGTTAGGGACCAGTACGCCCAGATCGACCTGAGCTATAGCAACCAAATAGTTTGCCAGAAGAAAAGATAATTCCTAAAGGAGGGAGCCAGAGATATGAACGACGTGAAATATATAGCTAGCCTAGACATCGGTGCCAAGCTAACTAAGCTGGCCGTCTGGGTGGAGAAGACCCCGGAGGGCCAAGGCGAGCAGGTCTTCTACGAGATTCTACCCTCAAAGGGGATTTTTGAGAACGCCGTTTCCAACAAGACAGAGCTGAAGCAGAATATAGAGCAGATGCTCAGGAGCGTAGAGGCCAAGATAGGCTTCCCCGTCAAAGAGGTATATGTATCCTATGCGGGGAAGGACCGAATGATAGACTACACGGCCGAAACGCTCTGCAAGACCTACGAAGAGGGGTCGTCCGATACCGTAGTTTCCGAGAAGGATCTGCGGCAGGTTGAGGCCGATACCCGCAACTGCAAGCTCGAGAAGGACGAGATGATATACGATAAGGAGCCCGTCGCATACCTAGCTGACGGCCATCCGATCACCGGTCTGCATGTGAATACATACGCCCACAAATTCGCCTGCCAGTACAATATTTTCGCCGCCAAGGAGAAGGAGGTGCAGAAGCTCGAACGGGGCCTGCAGGAGGCCAACCTACGGGTCAAGAACCTCATCTGCAGCATGCGAACCACGCATCGCTTCTTCCTCACTGAGGAGACGTTGCCCTACGGGACGGCTGTTATTAACATTGGGGCATCGCGTATACAGCTCGGGGTCTTCCTCGATGGGCATCTGCGGCACTACAAGACCTTTGCGGGCGGGGGGGATGTCCTCACGCTGCAGCTCAAGAACGCGCTGGGGTATGCGCCCGAGCGTGCCGAGCAGATCAAGCGCAATGAGATAGATATCAATATGACTCTCCCCCTTACTGAAGAGGTCCCAGCCAGCCTATTCTGCGAGGGTGACGATCTACCATCACCCCTTCTGGTGGTATGGGCGGAGATAGTAGAACGCTGCAAGGAAATCAACGAGCAGCTCAAGGAATGGGGGGTATCCAACCTCATACGGAATGGTAACGGGATCATCCTCACTGGGGGAGGATTCGCTTTCCAGAATATCGCAACATACATCGAAGCCCTCTTCGCATGTATGGGTACACCCGTCAGGGTCATCAAGCCTGTGAAGACCGACTACCCGCTAGTAGCTTGCACCGCCGAATCGGCGGGCTACGACCCCTCCATCCTGGTGCCGACCCTCTCGATGCTGGCCTTCGCCCGCAAGAAGGGGGATTTCTCCCGCTACAGCGCTCCTGCGCCCGTAGAGGAGGCCCTGCCTACATCCGAACCAGAGCAACCGCAGCCTCAGGATATGATGCAGGAGGATACCCCAGTGGAGGAAGAGCCGCAGAGTGGCATCTCGAGGTTCTACAGGAATCTTAGGGATAGGCTCAACGCCATGATGGGCGACACCAGCTTCGACGACTAATCGATCGTAGCATTGAGTATTGAACGTATCAAATAACACCTATAAATATACCAATCCATGGATAGACACGAGCAGCAACGCAAGGTCCCAGACCATACTCGGGACATCAACCCGCCCCCCGATGCGGGTGCACAGGTAGTAAAGACTATACTACTCATCGGTGTTGGGGGGATGGGCTGCCAGGTGGCAGACTACATGTATGCGACCCAATTGCCCCATGTGGAGTACTGTGCCATCAATACGTATCGCCAAGACCTAAAGCATCTTTCCCTCCCCAATAAATTCGCTATCGGTGAGGGGTTCACCGGCGACCTTGGTGCTGGGAGCGATGTTGGCATTGGGCGTGAAGAGGAGGAGCGCATCAATGCGTATTTTGAGAAGGCCCTCTCGCGCCAGGCAGGCTACCAGATTGAGCTGGTGTATATAGTCGGCACTCTCAGTGGCGGCACGGCTACAGCAACCATCCCCGCCCTTTCGCGGATGTGCGCCGAGCATGACCTGACCACCGTCGTGGTATACGCCGCTCCCGATTGCGAACCAGGAGATAGGGTATGCTCCCTGGCTCGGGACGCCATCGGCCAAATAGAGAAGTGGGCGACTGCCATCATGCCGATTGGTGGCGACGGGCTCGTACAGGCCTTTGGCAACCTGCCCCTCCAGGAGTACCACGAGCGGGTTGATAGGCTAGTGGCCAGCTTGCTGCACGCCGTTGTAAGCATTGGGAAGGGCAGTCAAAAGATAGATCTTGACCTAAACGATGTCCAGATGGTGCTTAGGGCCGGTGGCCAGATGGGTAGGCCGGTTATCCTCGCTAGCGGAGAGGGGCGTGGCCCCAACCGCATAGAGGAGGCGGTTAGGAGTGTTCTCCACTCGCCCATGCTGCATAGCAACGCCATCAGCGGGGCCGGGCGTATGCTCGTCCAGTTCTCCTTTGCCAAGGACTTGAAGCATGCGCTTACCGCCCGTGGTTTTAGCCAGCTTAGAGGCCTTCTCAAGCAGGCTGCCGGGGAGCAGGTGGACATCATCTTCGGC
>PDRH01000051.1 GCA_002748015.1 Bacteroidota bacterium
AGCGCCTCCTCAAGAAAACGTTTCTTGGCCCCCTCTGGCATTAGGCTGAAGGCCGGTGTTCGCTCAATGCGTCGCCGAAGACAGCCGAAGCAGCCTAAGCTTCTGATGGGGGAGTAGTTGTTTTCCGAATGCAAAGTGAAGGTAAGAGCAGTTTTAATAATTGAAAATATACCGAATCAACGTAGGGCGATGACAGATTGTTCATTTCACCCCCTCTAGCACCCTGCCGCACCACCGGGCAGAACGGACGCTACCATTCGGGAAATATACCTATATTTGCCCCTCAATTCTTCAAAGAAAACAGGTACAGACATGGCGGATGTAATATACATGACGGCCGAGGGCATAGCCAAGCTTGAGGCCGAGCTCCTCGAGCTCAAATCGGTGGAGCGCCCGGCGGTTGTGCAGGCCATCGCAGAGGCGCGCGACAAGGGTGACCTCTCCGAAAACGCAGAGTACGACGCGGCCAAGGAGGCCCAGGTGCTGCTCGAAACCAAGATCTCGCAGATGGAGAGAACCCTCTCCATGGCCCGCGAGATCGACCCCTCAAAGCTCGACCTCTCCGAGGTGCAGATGCACTGCCGGGTCAAGATGAAGAACCACACCCTCGGTAGGGTAGTGGAGTACACCCTTGTCTCCGAGAGCGAGGCCAACCTCCGCGAGAAGAAGCTCTCCATCGGCACCCCCATCGCCAAGGCCCTGCTCGGGCGCAAGGTCGGCGACGTCGTAGAGGTCCAGGTACCCAACGGCATACAGAAGCTAGAGGTGCTCGAAATCGGCATATAGCACGAATTCGCTACGAATCGCAAGTACACGAAAAGCAAGGAGAAAAACATGCCTACCATATTCACAAGGATAATCCAGGGGGAGATCCCCAGCCATAGGGTAGCCGAGAACGATAAATTCTACGCCTTTCTGGATATCAACCCGGTGCAGAAGGGCCACGTCCTCCTCATTCCCAAGCTCGAGCAGGACTATATCTTCGGGCTGCCAGATGAGCTGCTGGCCGAGATGCTCCCCATGGCCAAGCGGCTGGCCCGGGCCATTGAGTCAGTAGTGCCGTGCAAGCGCGTCGGGATGGCCGTCATTGGCCTCGAGGTACCCCACGCCCACATCCACCTCATCCCCATCAGCGAGGAGGGCGACATGGACTTCCGCCATAAGCTAAGCGACATCCCCGCTGAGGAGATGCAAGCCATAGCGAGCAAAATCGCCGAGGCCTACCAGCAGGCCTAGCCCAAAGGTTTCCCGCTATTCCTGCGCCGATGGCGCACCACCGGCGCAGGAGTTCTCACCGCCAGCCAGGCCGCAGCGGACGGCCTGGGCTGGCGTTTTTGTATATCCGTGCTTCCAGAATCCTACTATTGAACATAATATTCATTATCGAACCCCTAGTTTCGCCCAAATCAAGGGGCAATTAAAGCGTATAAGCGGGTATAAGCCTTCCCCTGCATCCCATATGCAAGCCCTGCACCCCTTCGGGAGGGCGAAATCCTCTTTTTGCACGTCATCCCGCGCCGATCTAGGGCTTGATTGTCCGCGCATCCCAACACATAGCGTATACCCGAAGGCATTCGTAGCTTAGCACCCCCGAAAACCCCTTTCTCCAGCCCCCTCGTCCGCCTCCCCCGAGAATACCGTGCACAAGGAGATTTTTCTCCCCTCGGTACGGCGGACACATTCCGCTAGCAACCCCATCACCCCTGGCGATGGTCCACCCATCGGGTGCTATTGGACCCCTTCGGAGGTCGCATTCCCTCGCATCGATGCTGAACCTCCTGGGCAAGCATCCCCCAGAGCAGATAGTTCCACAGCCTGCGCAGCGAATCATGCGCAAAACCGCCCTCAACCTCCAGGGAAACCTCTCCCTTTGGCATGCCCCGGAATCCGTTCCGCCTAGGGGTCCCCTCCGTATTTCTCTGGAGAAATACGGAGGGGACCCCTAGGCGGGGGCTATTTTCTACTACTCCATAGCATGCCGAAACTGATGGTGGTAAAGTGGAGCCACGAGGCGTAATGAAAAGAATGATTGAGGGGAAGGAGGTGCGAAATCGCCTTGGCTTTACGGTGGCACTACCCTATTCCCATCTCTGGGGAATACCTCCGTTGCCCCAGTCGTTCTGCCCCCCGTTTGGCCGTCCTGGGCAGGTCTTCTGCCCTTCCGCCAAGCACCATATGGCCTAGCATGACGACTAGGTATCAAGCGTACGGGAGGACCTGGGTTAAGCATGTCTCCGTCTTGGGACGGAATGTGGCTCGTAAAGGGTCAGGGCCGAACCGGGCGGAAATATTTCCGCCCGGTTCGGCCCTGTTGCTAGCTTAAGGAGGTTCGGGTTAACTTCCCAGCGGCTTAGTTTCCTCGTCGGCTACGTAGTCCTCAGGGGATATGTGGCTGAGCACGGGTTGGCTGGGATCCAAGGGGGCTATAGTTAGCCCAGTAAAGCCATAGAATGCCGAGAGAACGGGGGTGATAATGGCCATAAGGCAATAGGGGGCGTACTCCCAGGCGCTCACCCCGAGGCAGGCGAAGTAGACCGCACCGCAGGTGGACCAGGGCACGGTGCCGGAGGTGAGGGTGCCGGAATCCTCAAGGATACGGGAAGCTACGCTGGGATGTATGTTGAGCTTCTGGTAGAGCTTGCGGTACATCTGGCCAGGTATTACGATGGACATATACTGGTCGGCAGCGAAGACGTTCATGGCATAGCAGGCGATGAGGTTGGAGGTGATAACCGCACCGCGGGAGCGGAAGAAGTGGAGAATGGAGCCAAGGAAAGTGTCAAGGCAACCTATCTTCTGAACAGCTCCACCGAAGGCGAGGGCGCAGATGACCAGGGATATGGTGTACATCATGCTCTGCATACCGCCACGGTTCAGTAGGGTGTCGAGCATCTCGTTGCCGGACTGCATTTCGAAGCCGTTAATCATCATGATGAGCATGTCGGCCAGGCCTACGCCCTGCGCAGCGGCGAAGAGGCACCCGATGAGCGTTGCGAGGATCATGCCGGGCACTGCGGGTATCTTGAGGAGGATGATGGCGATCACGGAGAGGGGGGCGAGGAGTGCCCAAGGGGTGATCTGGAAGTTGGCCTCCAGGCCGCGGATAATGCCATCAATCTGCTCAGTATTCATCTGGTCGGCTGTATAGCCGCTACCCATCCAGGCGAATATGGCAATGGCCAAAGCAAAGGACGGGAGGGTGGTCCAGAGCAGAGACTTGATGTGGTCGAATACGTTGGCACCAGAGACTGCGGGGGCGAGGTTGGTGGTGTCTGAAAGGGGGGAGAGCTTGTCGCCGAACTGCGCTCCGGTGATTACCGCCCCGGCTGCCAGCGGAAGGG
Source organism: Bacteroidota bacterium (assembly GCA_002748015.1). Classification (GTDB taxonomy): domain Bacteria; phylum Bacteroidota; class Bacteroidia; order Bacteroidales; family CAJPTX01; genus Bacteroides_D. The sequence continues at coordinate 3,342 of PDRH01000051.1, forward strand.
GTATGCCCAAGCCGGAGGCTATGCCCATGGCCGCAACCCCCATGGTGCCAGCTGTAGACCAGGAGCTACCGGTGGAGATCGCCACTACTGCGCACACCAGCGGGAGGACGATGAGGAAAGACCTGGGGGTGAACAGCTTCAGGCCGTAGAAGATGAGCGAAGGGACAATCCCCCCGGCAATCCATACGGCGATGAGGCACCCCACTATCATGATGATGAAGTTGGCCTGCATGGTCGTGCTGTTGGCCTGCACCATGGCGTCCTCGATTTCGCTCCACTTGTAGCCGAGGAATTTGATACCGATGAATGAGGTTACAATACTGCTGATAATGAGGGGGATTTGAGGATCCGCCCCGAGGATAATCACCGTGGGGAGCATGGTGGCAATCAGGGTGATAAAGGGAATAACTGCAAGCCCGAGGGATGGCCTCCTATGCACTGTGGTAGCGGTGTTCTCCATACTCAACTCCTAATGGTAGCCCCGCGCTGACCCTCGGCCGGGTAGGCGCCATGGCGTGGTACCCTCTTAATTATAAACAACTTTCACTTCGCCCGACGTGGCTGCGAAGGTAAGCAAAGCTGCGGAATATTAGGGTATTGGGAGGCAAATTTTAGGGGATATGGTAGGCTATGGGGACGTATGAGGTGGGGTGTTCGGAGGGCATGAGGGATGCGCTGTAAGCCGGGTTCTGTTTCCCAGGGAGATCCCCCAGTTAGCAGCCATTTATCTTGACCCATCGTTGCCGAAGGGTTCTAGCGATCTACCCACCTACTGGCTCTCCCCCGAGAGGGAGTAGGCATCGGGAGGGCATCCCGAAGGGCTTGCGCCCCAGTAGGCCTACATGATCTTGCACCACCTGGCGACGTACGCCCTCACCCGTCACCGGGTAGGGCCGTGGGCTCTTACCCCACATTTTCACCCTTACTTACCCTACCACAAGGGTATAGGTAAGCGGTTATTTTCTGCTACGTCCGCACAACCTTACGACCGTCTATCCGCTAGGTAGCAGGCTGCCCGTTGGTGCCCGGACTTTCCTCACTTCCCCCTCGAAAGGGGAGGAAGTACGGCTGCGCACGCATCCCTCATGCCCAAAGAACTACGGCGCGAATATAGCGATTTCTAGCTCGCCACTGTTTCGGTTGGGAATACGCATAATTGCTAGAGGCACTAATCGCAGGGCGTGTAGCGTTGGTAGGTGCCATTTGGCAGAAGAACGAAGATATCCAGTTTGCTTGCGGCGGTTTCCATCTGTAGTTCACCAGAGACTACAGACGTACTTTCCTTAGCGCATTTACCCCCAGCCGAGGAGTTTACACTTATATCGCCGTCAGGCTCCCTAAGAGGGTTAGATGGGTTTACTTCTGTAGCCCTACGCTGCGCTTCCTGGGTATTTACGTTTGTATAAATCCGTTTATCAGCAGCCATGGGGGCGGGCTCTACACCGCTATTTTCAACCACGGTCGATAGGAGAGTATCGGTGCTATTTTCAGACTTTTCGTGGTGGTCTGAAGACCCCAATATAGCAGTGAAACCGCCCTGTACAGCGGCCTCCCTATGCATTCCCCCCTCTCCAAGTATGAGCCAATTGAGGGATACGGTGGGGAATTCCTCTATGATTTTCACTATAACCTCGTACGATGGGCCGTTTCGTCCGCTTAGCCAATGGCTCACAGTGCCCGGGCTGGTGCCTAAACGCTCGGAGAGTTCCTTGGCGTTTAGGCTATATGATTCCATGATACCACGTATCCGTTCGCCTATGGGCTCGTCCTTC
>PDRH01000003.1 GCA_002748015.1 Bacteroidota bacterium
CGGTTGGCCTCCTTGATGATGCGTTTGGCCTCGCTCCGCGCCTCGCTCATTATGGCTCTTCGTTGGGCAGAAAGGTCTCCTGTGGCCTCCATGAGCTGTGTCCGTAGATGCTCTACGCTCCGTGAGGCCTCCTCTATCTCGCGCCGCTTCTGCTCCCAGGCCAGCTTATCGGCCGATGCCGCCCGTAGCTGCTCCTCCAGCGAGATGTACTCCGTACCGGCGATTTCCGCCGCGCGGGCTATTACACCTTCCGGTAGCCCCATGCGCTCGGCAATCTCGAAGGCGAAGCTGCTTCCCGGTACGCCCATTTCAAGGCGGTAGAGCGGGCGCATGCCCTCCACGTCGTAGGCCATCGAGCCGTTGTGTAGCCCTTCGGTGCGTGTCGCCAGCTGCTTGAGGTTGCCGTAGTGCGTGGTAACCACGCCCAGCGGGCCTTTGTCGCCCAGCTCGGTCAGCACCGACTCGGCGATAGCCCCTCCGGCTACGGGTTCGGTTCCGCTCCCCAGCTCGTCTATCAGCACCAGGCTCTTGGGCGATGCATGGCGCAGTATCTCGCGCATGGCCATTAGGTGTGAGCTGTAGGTCGATAGCTCGTCCTCCATGCTCTGCGCATCGCCGATGTCTAGTAGCAGGGAATCGAAGACCCCCATTTCGCTGTTCTCCTTCACCAGGGGCAGAAAGCCGCATTGCAGCATGTAGACCGCCGTCCCCACCGTCTTCAGGCATACGGACTTCCCCCCCGCATTGGGGCCGGATATTACCAGGATCCGTTGCGCCTTATCGAGGCGGATGTCCAGCGGTACGGGCTCCAGCCCCTCCGCCTTCATCTTCTCCAGCAGGCGGGGATGCTTCGCCCCTCGCAGGTATAGGCGTTGCCCCTCGACGAGGATAGGCTTACCCCCGCCCACCCGCACGGCGTACTTGGCCTTGGCGCGCAGTACGTCCATCTCAACGAGTAGCTCGCCGCAGCCACGGATGGGTTCACGCTCCTCGCGTAGCGCATTGGTAACCTCCAGGAGTATGCGCGCAACCTCGGCGCTTTCCTCCTCGCGTAGTCCCCGTATTTCGGCCTGTAGCTCTAGCACTGCGTAGGGTGCTACGAAGAGCGTTTGACCGCCCCGCGAATGGCCCTGTACCACGGCCGCAATCTTCCCCTTCGCCCCTGCCGGTATGGGGATGAGAGCCTGCCCATCGCGCACGGCTACTCGGGCATCTGCAGGCAGGTAGCCCTCCCGCTGCCCTTCGGCGAGGATGGAGTTCATCAGGCTGCTTACCTTCCCGTCCCGTTTGCGTAGCTCACGGCGAATGCGGTATAGCTCTTCTGAGGCTTCGTCCCGTATCAGCCCGTCGTCCCCGAGCACTCGCTTTAGGATGGGCAGGACGCCCTCTGGCCATTCGTAGCCTGCGCAGAGGCGTAGCAGGTGGCCTCCTGGGGCTATATCCCTAAATGCACGGATTAGCGCCCGCACAGTTTGCAGGGCCCTGCGTAGCTCGGCCAGCTGCGCCTCGCTGGCGGCTAGATCTTCCGTCCCCAGTACGGCCACGATTTCCTCCAGGTCGGAGTAGCCGGAGTCGGGTATTCCCCCGTGCAGCATGAGTATGCCCTTCAGCTCGTCGAGCCGGTTGAGGTTGGTCTGTATGTAGCCCCTGTCGGTGGAGAAGCGGGCGTGGCGTATCAGCTCGCGGCCGGTGGGGGTGGTGGCCATCTCCTCAACGGCCTTGGCCACCCGGGCAAAGCCTATGCGGGCGGGGAAATCCTTCGGGAAAATCATATGGGGTCTGCTGTCTTTGGGGGGCAAAGGTAGCAAATATGCGGGGATGGGGGGAGGAAGAAAAGGGGGCTACTGCGCCAGCAGTAGCCCCCTTCATATTTTGCAAGTATATCCGCTCTTCGCAGTATGTCCCCTACAATCACCCCTACCCCGTTTGTAGGGTTTGTTAATGGGGTAAGCGTGATTGTAGGGGATTTACTGCTTCTCGAGGGAGTAGAAAGTCCCCTCAATTGTTACCTTCATAGTATTGCCAGACACGTTACCAATCACAATGCCGGAATCAGTAGCCGCAGGTAGGCCATTTACAAACGTCCAACCAAAAGTATGCGAATAACTATCACTATCACTACGGTATGAGCCTTTTCCACTTGCCTCAAATGAAACAGTACACCCGTCACCTTTCCATACCCCAACAATATTTTCGAGTTTAGACTTCTCGCCGTTTTGTCCAGAGCTAGTCCTTGACTCAAGCTCCTTGTCTAGGTCCTTTTTCTCGCATCCGTTCAGGCTAAGTGTAGCCAATCCTCCTATTATCGCAGCTGCAAGTAGCAGCAACTTTCTGCGTCTCATCATACTATTCATATTGTAAGAAGTTTCTCGTGATTAGAAATCCTATCCGTGCGCAGGGGTAAATTCCCGTGGCATCCATGGATACCCCTCCCTCTAGCTGTATCCCAAAGCTTACGCGCGCATATCGCCACTTGAAGTCCGCACCGACCGAAGCTCTTCCCCCCACCACATGGCGAAGGTTCTCATACTCCTGGTCGTTCATCTCTATGGAGCTTGTCCCGTTGTACCTTGACCCTTCTGATGACATCCATACGTCATTTGTATTTCTGTAGCCGTTACTACGTTTCATACGTTCTTCGCTCTGCATTGTGCTCTTGTAATCGAGGTACTCCTCCGTCAGGCTAGCGCTTGAGTAGCCCATTCCTGCCGCAAGGTAGAAGCGCTTGTAGAAGTAGAATCTCCCCATAACTTCCCAGGCAAAGGTTGCTCCATCAAGCGAACCATACTCCCCGTAGGGTAGGCCAACCCCAACGAGAGCCGAGTAGCCGGCCCCCAGATTCGTCTCCCCCAGCTGGAAGCGTTGCCCAACGTTGAAGTAGAAGGGGGAGGGGAAGCCAGAACCTATCGTGAAGTGAAGGTAATCGCCGATGAAGGGTCTGAGGGCTGCTAGCTTGCGCTCGTAGGCCTCCTTCTCGGCTTCCTTTCCCTCTCCCTCGTATTTGCGCCTCGCCTTCTTAAGGTCTATCTTCTTATGCCATTCATTGTAGTCCTTCTCAAAGCGGTCATCTCGGCAGGTGTGCGAGCGGCGCTCTGGGTGGAAAGGCCGGTTCATCTGCGAGCGCACCTGCAGCAGGACGTATACCTTAACGCTTTTCCAGTCGGCCTGCTCCTCAAGGTGTATAGGGCGCGAACGGCAGGCCTCGTTGTACTGTACGTGGTGGCTCTTCAGCACCGCATTGAGCTGCCTAAGCGTCTCGCCCGTCTCGCTGACCTTCTGTTGCGGGATGACCTCCAACCCCTGGAGATTCCGCATCTTGTTGACTGCATGGCGAATGGCATTAACGTAGGCCTCGTCCTCGTTTGCACCTCGTCCCATCCCCCAGACGTAGCTGTAGCCAGCTCCCTCAGGTGCTAGGGGTGTTTCATCAGCCCAGATGGGTCGTGGCTCCATGTACTGCGCGCTGGCCACTTGTGATGCAAGTAGGCACAGGAATAGGGGAAGTATACTGCCGAATCTCATCATCTTACCCCTCCTCCTAAAGCGCCACATTGTCTCCCCCCTCCTGCAGCATCGCCTTACGTTGCTTTTCAAGCTCTAGCGCCTTATCGCGCTGCTGCTGCTCACGCTGAACCTGCCGGTTTATCTGGCTATCCATGGCTTCCAGTAGCCTATCCCGGTTGAATTTCACCTTCATGGTTTCCAGCTCGTCAGCCACCCCATTGGCGAACTTATCAACCCTAATCTGCACCGCTACGTACCACTTGATGCTACCGGTATTGGTTTTTACTGAGGTTTGGCAGGTCACTTCGGAGTAGTCGTTGAGCACCTTCTCGCCCGCCACACGCATGGCGTTCTCTAGGTTGTTTTCCCTGTTCACCTTGGCGCCCGGAGTCCCCGTCTTGGAGTTGTAGTCCGTAAGGATATTCTGGACTACCCCCATGAACTTTGAACCCAAATTCGCCCTTGCCGCATTGGACGCCTCGGCTAGCGCAGCGTACTCATCCAGGACATGCTCCCCTATACCGAGCCCCCGGTAGTATTTCCCATCGCCTCCCATACCCTCTGCAGAGCAGGGAACCAGTCGCACTACGCTCCCTTCATCCAGTTGCGCTTGCTGCGCATACAGTTGGTCGAGCTGCTTCATCTTCAGCTCCCGCTTTTTGCGTCGCATTTCCCGTTGGTAGGCTAGCTCCTCGAGCTTATCCTGCCGCTCCATGCGCCGTATCTCGGCATCAAGCTCATCCGGCTGCTGCTGGGGGGCCATCTGTGTAGCATTCGCTTGCGCATTTTGCCCCTGATACTGCGGCTGCCCCTGATACCCCTGCGGCCTATACTGCCCATACTGCGGGTACTGCCTCCGCCCGCACGATGCCGCCATCAAAACCGCCGCCACGGCCACCAATCCAAAGTAGAGTTTCCTTCTCATACCACTTACCTTTTAGTTGAAAAAAGATACGACAATCCCACCCACCCGTCGCCAGCACGGCGCAGGTAGGCGCAGAAAGGCCCCGGAAGGGCGCAATACCCCTCCGAGGCCTAACCCCCTAGAGTGTAAGTCTGTAAATTTATCTAAACAACAGGGGGGGGGGTAAAACGGACCTTTCAGCCCGCACCGAGGCGATGGATGCCGAAATCAGCCATCCACATGCATACCCGCACACATCTATACGAACCCCCTTCATGGCCGCAAATATAGGGAAAATACCAAAATCAGGAAAGAACCACCAAATTTTAGACCCCTCCCTATCCCCCCTCCTACTTCCCCTCCGCAAGAATCTCCACGAACTGCTTCGCCACTATTTTCAGGGCTTCAAGGCTAGCCAGCATAGAGCCAGAGCAGTCCAGCACCAGCATCACCAATGCGCTACCCTGCTTGGCTGGCATCGTATCCTGCATGTCTTCAGCAACCCCTGCGAATACCCAGGCTAGCTCCTTACGGGTGATGGGCACTGCAAGATCGCTCGAGCTGGAGATGCTGCGGAGCATGCGCTTGAATTTCAATACCGTCGCCTCGCCATCCCCCATCATCTCCTCCCCAATGAGGCCGATGCTATAGGCCCTGAGCTCCACCCCATGGACAGATGAGCTGGAAAGTAGATTGCTGATGTAATCCTCGTAGGCCCTGCCGGTCTCACGTTTGGCATCCTGGAATAACGTCGATATATTGTCGAACCCATCGGTAAAGGTTACGAGCGTTACCGATGACAAATCGTCCGGCAATTCCGCAGTTTCCATACGCCTGACAGCATGGTCTATGGCGTAGTAGAGCGCCGTCGAACGCCCCAAGCGCAGATTATCAATCTTCTGTTCAAAACTGCGCTGATTGCCAGGAGTCAGCCGCTCTATCTCCTTTACGTCCAGCGCATCGCTGAAGCCGATGATACCGAGGTACACCCCCGGCTCGCCCTCATCGTTGCCGCGGTACGCCTGAACCCCCTGCCCCCCAGCCACACCAAGCAGCACGCCCCCCACTAGCATTATCCTACCCAATGCGCTGAATAGCGGGCGTATATAGAGCGTAGGCAGCCCGTAGCGGCAGTCGTCTCGCCTCGTCGCTGATAAACCGAATTGACTTTTCCTCATGGCCACCAGCCTTAGGGTATGACCTCCACATTCACCTCTGCCCTGGCCACCTCCCCGCTCTTCGACACCACCGAGAGCTTGAAGGTTACATTGCCCTCATACCAGGGGAAACGCATGCCATACTCATCATACCCCAGTTTCTCCCAATCGAAGCGCAGGTGCTGCGGCTTGCTCTCAGACGTACGAACCCAGAGGTACTGATTGTCCGAGGACCTGGATATCTCGCTTTCCGTGTTCCACTGGGCGTTCCCATACTTGTAGGCAGCAATGCTGGCCGATAGGATGTCCCCGTCCGCCATGCACCGAATTACCATCCTACCAGGGCCGACTGCATCCCATTCCTGAGGACTGAGGATGGTTAGCTTTGTCGGCACCACCGTTTCCTCTCCCGCAGCGCTGCCACCCTCCTCCCCATGCGTGCTGCCGTTCTCTCCCCCTTGCGTGTTCTCGTTCTCCTCCCCGTGGCCGTTGCCGCTCTCTCCCCCCTGCGGTTGGGCATTCTCCCCTCCCTGCGGCTCAGGCGCCACCTCCTTCTCCTCCACCCTGCCGCGCACCGTTATGTCTGTCGCAGCGTAGGCCTCCTGGCCCTCCTCGTCCGTAGCCAGCACTTCCACGGTGAACATCGCACCATCCTCTAGCGTCGCTGGCACCCTCAATTTCGTATCTAGCACCAGGTCGTCGTAGAACGGATAGGTAGCGCAGTAGTAATCCGACTCCGCCATTGGAGACGACCATGTGTGCGACTCCTGCCCTTCCCCCCGCACGTGTGTTACCACCTGGGTGCTTGTTATATCATTCTTTCCCTTTACAACGCATTTCAGCCGGAAGGACTCCCCAGCCCGTAGCACCGTTACGCCGGGCGACTGTATGGCAACCTCAATCTCCTCCTCTGCGCAGCCCCAGAATGCCAGGGGGGCGACGGCCAGTATCAGTAGTAAGCAATATATTCTCCGCATAGTTATCTCCTTTCTCTACTAGTAAAAACCACCGATGGAGAGCTTTGCCCCGACAATCGGTTTCAGCGACCCATCCACAACCTTCACGCCCCCCTCCAGCTGCACGCCCCATGTGAAGCCCTGCAGGTCGTCGGGTGGCCATATCAGGTCCACACCACCCGTATATTGAAACCCAAGGCGCGAAGACCACTCCTTCACGAGAACCCGGTTGGCCGGATGCGCATGCTCCGCCTCCACTACACCGTACGAAGCCCCCACGAACAGGTACTTGTACGGGTAGAGCCTTGCGCCTGCCGACCAGAAGAGCATTTCTTTCTTATGGCCAGTATTCGCGTCCTTAGCGATGTGCATGCCCACGGTCCCGTGGTACCCAATGCCCAGTATCCCCCCCCACCGCTGCACGATGCTCGTGTTGAACTCCGAGAGTCCATAGGTATACCCTGCGCCCCATAGCGTATAGCTCCGGCCGGCGAAGACGGAGTGCCAGAAATGCCGCCGTCGCTCCTTTCTGCCGGCCGCTTCCCGTTGTTCAGCTATGCCCCTTGTCCACTCGCCGTAGGCCACTTGAAATGCCCGGTCTTGGCATAGAACCTGCTCCACATGCTGCCGCATCGGCATGTTGGCCTTCTCTTGCACCTTGTAGAGAACGTAGACCTTTATCCGCTCCCGGGCCTCCCCTTCAGGATTGCTTACCGGTGGGGTCATGCACACCTCCTGGAAGCGCCTCCGGTTCATGCCCATGAGTACCGTCGCCTTGCTCATGTCCATCATGTCCGCAAGCGTAAGCTGCTCCCCCGGGAAGCCCACCAGCCCCAGGCTCATGAACGCCTTGTAGAGCGCATCGCCCCGGGCACGTTCACGGGCTTCAGCCTCATCCACACCAAGCCCCACGCCGGACATGTAGATGAAGTTCGCCCCCGGTGGCGGGCTCGGCACGCTGCTGTACCAGTGGGGGCGCGGCTCTGCTAACCCTTGGGCAGCAGCGCCAGTGGCTAGCAGGATACCCCCCGCAAGGAGTAGAACCAATAGTAATTTCTGCTTCATATGCCTATGAAGATTTAGCAATGGGTAATTCGTAGAGTATGGTGTATGGAGGGGGGCGAAGAGCCAAGTATTTGCCCCCACGCCTCCCCTCATCGCCATGGTCTACTACCGATCGCCATCATACGCCTGGTCATCGTCCCCGCCGTACATTTCCTGCTGCCGCTCCATCTCCCGCGCCTCCATCTCATCCCGCTCGGCCTTCTTCTGGGCGGCCCGCTCCTTCAGCTCATGCTTCACCTCGCGCAGGAACTTGTCCCGGTCGTACTTCACCCGCCGGACATCCAGCTCATCCGCAATGCTATTAACCGTCTTGCTGATGGGAACCTCCCCGGCCACGTACCACACATACGTACCATCCTCCGTCTGCATCGCCTCCATGCAGCGTACACGGAAGTAGCGGTCGAAGGTCTTCTCGCTGATGTCCTCCAGCACCCCGGAGAGGTCGCCCTCCTGCGTCTTACCCTGGGCTATCGTCTCAGTCTGGTAGCGCTTAGCCCCCTTGATTATCGTCCCCATGAAGTTCGCCCCCAGCTCCATCCGCGCATCCTGGCGAGCCAGCCCCTTCACCACGCGGCTCTCCATGCCCTCGGCCTCACCGAAGCCCCGGTAGAACTCGTCATCATCGTAGGACTGGTCCATGCATGGCTTGTAGATCAGCCGCCCGCCCTTCTCCAGGGTCCGCTTCCTCGACTGCCGCTCCTCGAACTCCCTCAGCTGCGCCTGAAAGCGCTTTTCCTCCAGCTCCAATTTGCGCAGCTCGTGCCGCCGACGCCGCTCGGCCAGCTCCTGGTCTGTAACAGAGGCGGCTTGTCCTCCCCCCTGCCCCTGGTAGCCCTGGGCTTGCCCCTGGTACTGCGGCTGTCCTTGGTACTGTTGCCCCTGATAGCCCTGGGATTGCCCTTGCGGTAGTCCCCCTTGCGCCTGGTATTGCGGCTGTCCTTGATACCCCTGGGGTGGGGGGTACTGCCCGTACTGCGGGTACTGCCTACGGCCGCATGAAAGGGTCAGAAGAACGGCTATTACGGCCACCAATCCATAGTATAGTTTCCTTCTCATATTGCTTCTTTTTTTAGTTGAAAAAAGATGCGACGGCGTGGGAAAGAGCCCGGCCATGCGCCGAGCTCCTTCCCACGATACCTATCCCCGCCATGCCTATGCCCTATTTACCCGTAGAGAGAATCTCTATGAAGCGACGAGCCGCCTCCTGCATGGGGCCAAAATCATTATCCAGCGAGCTGGAGCAGTCCAGTACCATCATCACCAGCGCGCTGCTACGCTTGATGTGAATCTCCTTCGAGAGGTTCGGGTCGAACTCCACGTCCTTCTTCCACTTTTTGCCCGTCCACTTGTACATGGCGGTACGACTCCGATCGAGTAGCGTACCGTCGTGCACCTTCACCTCCCCGAAATTGAATTCAAAGGTCTTGTGCTCCTCCTGGAAGAAGCCTACGGGGTTCGGGCTCATGTTCGACGACATGCCCCCGAAGGTAACCCCCGTCAGCTGCGCCCGATCGCGGTTCCGACGCTCCTTCACCGTCCCCTCTATGTAGTAGCGTGCCCGCTCCGGCTTGTCGCCCTCGAAGACGAACCGCACCTTAGTGTTTACGTCCGGAACGGTAACAGAGAGTTTGATCTCCTGCGTCTGCGAAATCTTCAGCAGGTTCTCGGCTATCTCGTTGAACTTGCGCTCCACCTCTTCCATCCGGCGAACGGAGGTTACATTGCTCCGGGAGCTACCGATGCTCCCCAGCAGCCGCTTGAACTTCGCCGTTTCATCCTCATCGCTCTCTAGCTCCTTCCCGATGAACCCAATAGCGTAGGCATTCAGTTTCTTCCCGTGAATCACCGTGCTCTTGACCAGCTTGCTGATGTAGCTCTGGTAGGCCGCATCCGTCTGCCGCGAGGCATCCTTGAACTGCGTGGATATGTTGTCGTTCCCGTCGGTGAAGGTCACCAGCGTCACCGAGGACAGGTCGCCCGGCACCCTCGTCGCCTTCATCCGCTTTACGGCCTGGTCTATGGCGTAGTAGAGCGCGGTCGAGCGATCCATACGCATATTGTCCACCTTCCCCTCGAAGTCGCTCTGGTTGCTCGGCGTGAGCAGTTCTATCTCCTTCACGTCAAGCTCGTTGTTGAAGCCCACGATCCCGAGGTACACCCCCATCCCCGTGGTGGAAGTGGGGGTGGGCTTGGACTCCCGGACGGGCGCACGCCCCGCACGCACAGATTCGGGGTAGGACATCCACGAGGCCGTCGCGCCATCCACCACCAGCGCCGGCCAGAACAGCACGTCCAGCAGCGCGTAGCCTATACCCGTGAACTCGCTCCTGATCCGCTGCTCCGAGCGCTTCCCATCCGCAGTCACGAAGGCGACATCCCTACCACCGTACGAACGCTTCACCTTCCCCGTGCAAGGGGTCTGCGGGCAGATGGTAACCCCGGTCTTCACATCCACCACCCGGCTCGGGCGCTCCGCGTTGAATTCCACCTTCTGCTTCGTCCCCCGGAATATCAGCGCGCAGCCGCTCAGGGTCATCACCACTGCGCCCAGCAATGCATAGCTAATGTATCTTCTCATGTATCTATGGTTTGGTTTACTAGTTCCCATACTTTCCTGTCTATAGCTGCAACGACACCCCTAGGCACGTTGCGCTCCCCCAGAACGTGGGCGAAAAGCGGGGCTTCCACTCCAGATGCATGCCCCAGCGCTCGCTGAACATCACCCGCAGACCCAGGAAGAAGTCCCCCGCGAAGTAGAACCCGAAGGTCTGGTCGTCCCCGTCCCCGTCATCGTAGCTGTCGTAGGAGTAGCTACTGCCCGAGTAGTCACCTTTGCTACCGCTACTCCAGCCGTAGCCACCACCGTAGGAGGATCCCCCGCCGTAGGACGAACCCTCGCTGTAGCTGCCGCTAGGCTTGTAGTATCCCCCGTCATCGTCGTCGCTAGGGGACTGCCAGAGCCACCAGACCCCCATCCCGAGGTCGGACCCGAAGTACAGCGTGAAGTGATCCCCCATTCCCCAGTGGAGGGCAGCCCTTGCGCCGGCCTCATAGAGCCAGGGGCTGCTGCTGGAGGAGGCCCCCACGCCAAGGGTCCAAACCCCGCCCCCCTTGCCAGACACCAGAGCGTACTCGTAGGAATCCACCACGAGCGCCGAGAGGCCATGCGTGAGGCCTATGCCAAAGTTCATAAGGCTCTGCGACTTCCTGAATGCCGCCCCCCTTGCCCTGCCTGCACCGCCTAGCAGCATCAGGCCTATTAGGCCCAGAACGAGCCACTGATGATATCTCTGCTTCATAATTCGTCGTTTAATAGTTCTACATACAGTACACCTTTCGTTACCAGCTACCTGCGCATTCACACTCGCAAAGCGTAGGCTGGCAGGGGGGGTAAAATTGTAGGGATGGACTACCCGCCCCACCAACCTCCGCCATGTTATGCGCGTGTGAACGACGTGCGTGGCTCTACTGCCGCTCTAGCGTATGCACCTTCCCCTTGAAGGCGAAGCTCAGCTCGCCATCCTTTATCTCCCAGTATGATGTTCCAAAGTAGCCCTCCAGCTTCCCGTTGGACTCCCATTCGATTGCATATTGCGTCGAATTGGGACTGTCGAATAGCTCGCCTGTACCATCGGCCAGCAGGGTCAGCAGCAGCTCGCCGTCCGACCAGTTCCCCACAGGGTTAGCCCCTACGGCTGGGTCTTTCTCCCCGCCCCCCTGGGGCTTTCCCGCAGGCTTCCCCTGCTGTGGGGTCTGCTGTACATGTACTGGTGGGCGGCGGGGCTTCTTCTCCTTCTCCTCCTTCTTGCACGCGCTGGCCCCGAGGCTAACAACGAGGGCCACCATGAGTAGTCTTACCAGTTTCTTCATATTCGCATAGTGTTAGAGTTCCCGGCCGGAGCCTTACGCTTACCCCACCTTCCTCCCCAGCACTCCAGCCTTGCCATTTGCCTATTTCCCTGACAAAGTTATTTTCCATTTTCCATTTTCCATTTTCCATTTTCTTCCTATATACTTGAATATAAGGTCGGTATAATCGTAGTTTGAATTTAGTCTAAGCTCCGTATAGCAGCCTTGTTCCTCCGCTTTGCTAATCGTGGTGTCTGCGTGGTATGGTTGATGTGGGGGTAGCTGTTCTGCATATCGCTCCGTGCGGTCTGTCCGCGTATTAGGCGATTTGCTGCCCATCGTTCGAGGTAAAAACGTTAAAAATCAACCTCTCCTACCGTGGCCTAAATCTTAAATGTTAGTCCAAAAAACTAGTAAATAGGCCACTTTTCTACCCTTTTCCGGCTGTTTCACCGCCCCACGCCCCCCATTCCCCCTAGGAATCTAGGGTTTACCCTGCCCCCGCCTCCACTGCCGCTCCGAATTTCTCCAATGAAATACGGAGCGACAGCCTAGGCGGAGCTAGCGTGTTTCGTATTTGAGTTAGGAATGGTTGGTTAATGATATGCGTGTGTTTGTGCGTTGCGGAGGGGCTTGGGGCGAGCGCTGGTTATAGGGGAGGGGGAAGGCCATAGCTTGTCGGGCTGTCGTAGTCCCCGCTAATTGCTATCTTTGCGCATAATACTAAAGGATACGTAGCCAATGGAGGTATGGCATGGGCCGGGGGAGGTGAGCTTTCAGGGGGCGATGGTGACCCTCGGTTTTTTCGACGGTGTACATGCGGGGCATAAGGCGCTGATCAGCGGGCTGCAGGGGATGGCCCAGGGCGAGGGGGCGCGGAGCGTGGCCCTGACGATGTGGCCGCATCCGCGGATAGTGCTGGGCAAGGAGCCGGGGAATTTCCGCCTGCTGACGGATCTGGACTACAAGCTGCAGCTGCTGGAGGAGACAGGGCTAGATGCCGTGCTGATACTGGATTTCACGCTGGAGCTGGCGGCCCTGGGGGCATGGGAGTTCCTCGAGCGTCTTTACGAGGCATTGCGACCTAAGGGGATACTGATGGGCTACGATCACCGCTTTGGCCATGGGGGCGAGGGCGATTTCCCCCTCTTGCAGCGCTTCGGCCGGGAGAAGGGGATTGCCGTGCGGCAGGGGGACGCCCTGCGTATCGGGGAGAGGGAGGTAAGCTCCACGCTGGTGCGGCGGACCATATGCCAGGGCGATATGGAGAGGGCGGCCACCCTGCTGGGGCGTGATTACGGCTTCCCCGGCGTGGTTGTCCCGGGAAAGCAGATAGGGCGTACTATAGGTTTCCCGACGGCCAACATAGAGCCGAGCAGTGGTTGGCAGCTCCTGCCCTCCTACGGGGTATACGTAGGCTACGCCACGGGCTGCAGGCCAGGGGGTGAAGAGGAGGTCATGCATGCCATTATCAACGTGGGCACGCGCCCGACGGTGGACGACTCGGGTATCCCCAGCGTGGAGGCCTACTTCCCGGAGTTCAAGGGCGACCTCTACGGCCAGGAGATGATGGTGTACTTCACGCACAAGCTGCGGGATGAGCTGCGCTTCTCGAGCCTGGAGAGCCTGCGGGAGCAGATCGGCCGGGACCTCGAGGATTACTACGCATACAGAAGGAGAAGCTAATGGATAGAAAAGTTCGAGTGCGCTTTGCGCCGAGCCCCACGGGGCCGCTACATATCGGAGGGGTGCGCACGGCGCTCTTCAACTACCTGTTCGCGCACCAGCATGGGGGCGACTTCCTGCTGCGGATAGAGGACACGGACAGCTCGCGCTACGTGCCGGGGGCGGAGGAGTACATCTTCGATGCGCTGGCCTGGTGCGGCCTGCACCCCGACGAGGGCGTGCGGGAGGGGGGCGAATTTGGCCCCTACCGGCAGAGTGAGCGGCGGGAGATATACTGGCAGTACGCCAAGCAGCTGCTCGACAGCGGCTGGGCCTACGTGGCCTTCGACACCGCGGAGGAGCTAGCCGAGATGCGTGCAAAGGCCGAGGCCAAGGGGGAGGTCTTCGCCTATGGGCCTGCTACCCGGCGATCCCTGTCCAACTCCCTGAGCATGGAGGAGGGGGAGGTGGCCCGCCTGATGGAGGAGCGTACGGACTGGGTGCTTCGATTTAGGATACCGGAGGATGAGACGGTGGTGATGGACGACCTCATCCGGGGGCGGGTGGAGATGCAGACCTCCCTGCTGGACGACAAGGTCATCTACAAGCGTGCGGACGGCCTGCCTACCTACCACCTGGCGAACATCGTGGACGACCACCTCATGGAGATATCGCATGTTATCCGTGGTGAGGAGTGGTTGCCCTCGCTACCATTGCACTACCTGCTGTACAGGGCGCTGGGCTGGGGGGATAGCATGCCAGAGTTTGCGCACCTGCCGCTCATCCTCAAGCCCACGGGGAACGGTAAGCTCAGCAAGCGGGATGGCGACAAGATGGGCTTCGCAGTGTTCCCCCTGGAGTGGAAGACGGCGACCGGCGAGGCCTACCGGGGCTACCGCGAGGATGGCTACCTGCCGAGTGGCTTCTTGAACATGCTTGGACTGCTGGGCTGGCATCCCGAGGGCGAGCAGGAGGTATTCACCCTTCAGGAAATGGTGGATGCATTCAGCCTCGAGCGGGTGGCGAAATCGGGGGCACGGTTTGACCCCGAGAAGTCCAAGTGGTTCAACCACGAGCATATCGTACGAACCCCGAGCGAGGAGCTGGTCCCCTTCCTGCATGAGCAGATGCATGCCGGGGGGGTATGCTTCGACCCGAGTCGCGCCTCCCTGGCCATAGATATGGTGAAGGATAGGGTGAGCCTGCTGGGCGACCTGTATGCGGAGACCGACTACCTATTCCGTCGACCGCTCTCCTACGATGAGAAGGCCGTGAAGAAGCACTGTAATGCAGATACGCCCGACCGCCTACGGGCCATCTCCGAGTTGCTGGATGGCTTGGAGAGTTTTCAGCCGGAGCGGATAGGCGAGGGGATAAAGGGGCTAATCAAGGATAGGGAGTGGCCCATGGGCAAGGTGATGAATGCGCTACGCTTGGCTCTGGTGGGGGCTTCGCGCGGGGTAGACCTCGGGGAGATTATCGGATTTATTGGTAAATTTGAGGCGCAGGATAGAATCCGTGACCTAGCGAACCACCTCGAGGGCTAGCATGATTAGGTAAAGGCGAATATCGCCCTAAGTATATAGATAAAAACAAAGGATATGATAGTAAGAGAGCTGATAGACCCGAAGAGCGTGGTAGTGGTCGGTGCGTCGGACGACGTGTTCAAACCAGGCGGACGTACCCTGGAAAATCTCCTGAAGTATGGGTACAAGGGGGATATTTACGCGGTGAACCCAAAGGCCGATGTGGTGCAGGGTGTAAAGAGCCACCACACCGTGGAGGAGCTGCCGCAGGTGGAATGCGCCATCATTGCCATAGCGGCCAAGTTCTGCCCGAAGACCGTTGAGGTGCTTGCGAAGGAGAAGGGTACGCGCGGCTTCATCATCCTCTCGGCCGGCTTCCACGAGGAGAGCGAGGAGGGGGCCAAGCTCGAGAAGGAGGTTGTGGACATCATCGAGTCGGTGGGCGGCTCGCTCATTGGCCCGAACTGCATCGGGGTGATGAATACCAACTACACCGGGGTGTTCACCCGCCCAATCCCGACCTTCAACCCGCAGGGGGCAGACCTGATCACGGGTTCGGGGGCTACGGCCGTTTTCATCCTCGAGCTGGGGATTACCCAGGGCATCAGCTTCAACTCGGTCTTCTCTGTGGGCAACAGCGCGCAGCTGGGTGTAGAGGAGGTACTCGAGTGGATGGACGAGACCTTCGACCCGGCCAAGGACTCGAAGGTGAAGCTCCTCTACGTGGAGAGCGTGAACAAGCCCGAGAAGTTGCTCAAGCATGCGCAGTCCCTCATCGCAAAGGGTTGCCGTATAGCCGCCGTGAAGGCTGGTGGTTCGGAGGCCGGTAGCCGTGCAGCCAGCTCGCATACTGGTGCGCTTGCTAGCCCGGATGTGGCGGTGGACGCCCTCTTCCGCAAGGCTGGCATCGTGCGTTGCCGTGGTCGTCAGGAGCTGCTGAGCGTGGGGGCCATATTCATGAGTCCGAAGCTCGAGGGCAAGAAGGTGGCCATCATAACCCATGCCGGTGGCCCTGCCGTAATGCTTACGGACTCCCTGTCGAACGGTGGGCTGGACGTGCCCCCCATCAAGGGCGAGAAGGCAGATGCGCTGCTCGAGAAGCTCTTCCCCGGTTCGTCGGTGGCCAACCCGATCGACTTCCTGGCTACGGGAACGGCTGAGCACCTGGGCTATATCATCGATGCCTGCGAGAAGGATTTTGACGTGGATGCCATGGCGGTTATCTTCGGTAGCCCTGGTCTATTCCCTGTGTACGAGGTGTACGATGTACTGGCCAAGAAGATAGAGGAGTGCAAGAAGCCCATCTTCCCCATCCTGCCGAGCATCGTGAACGTGGCGGACGAGATAAACGAGTTCGTGAAGAAGGGGCACTTCTACTTCCCCGAGGAGGTGGTGTTTGGCGATGCGCTCTGCCTAACGGCCCGCACGGATGCTCCCCAACCTGCCGAGCCGGCCATGCCGAAGATCGACGTTGCAGCCATCCGAAAGGTTGTCGACGGCGCAAGCAACGGCTACCTGGCCCCCGATGGCGTGCAGGCGCTGCTGGATGCTGCTGGCATCAAGCGTGCCGGTGAGGCCGTGGTGGATAGCGTGGATGATGCCAAGGCTAAGGCCAAGGAGCTGGGATTCCCCTTGGTGATGAAGGTGGTTGGCCCTGTGCACAAGAGCGATGTTGGAGGCGTAGTACTCGGCGTGAAGGATGAGGCTACGGTGGTGAAGGAGTTCGAGCGTATGATGCAGATCAAGGATACTACGGCCATCCTCATGCAACCCATGCTTTCTGGGGCAGAGCTGTTCGTCGGTGCTAAGCGTGACGACAAGTTCGGCCACATGGTGCTCTGCGGGATGGGCGGTATCTTCATCGAGGTGCTGAAGGATACGCAGGCAGGCCTAGCCCCCATCGGTACGCCGGAGGCCATGCAGATGATTGGCAAGCTGCGTAGCGTGAAGATACTTGACGGTGTACGTGGCCAGGAGCCCATACCCCGTGAGGCTTTCGCTGAGGTCGTAGTACGTGTTTCTGCGCTGGTGAATGCCGCACCGGAAATCATGGAGATGGACCTCAACCCGCTGCTTGGTAACTCCATGGGGGTTACCGCGGTGGATGCGCGTATACGCATAGAGAAGGACTAAAGGGATTGTTCTAGGAAGACTAAGCGGGCCTCTACAGAGGCCCGCTTTTTTTAGAGGCTAATATGGGAAAATGGATTAGCTTTGCATAGCAGTTAGCAGAGAAAAAGTAGCAGCATGAATGGAACGGTAGAGATAAAATCGGTAGGGCCGATTGAATACGTAAAGATAGGGATTAATCGGGTGAACCTCTTCATCGGCCCACAGTCCAGCGGGAAGAGTACCATCTCCAAGATCTTTAGCCAGTGCCTTTACGCTGAGAAGCACTATATCCTTACAGGGGAGGAGAAGGACATGTATCGAGGATTACTTGACTTTCATAACTTCGACGAAGGGTATTTCTCGAAGGATTCGTACATCCATTACTCAAGCAAGTGGCTTTCGATTACCCTTAGCTTTGAAGAGGGCGAGTCTCCTTGCTTCGTAAGCATATACGAAACGAAGGAAAGCGATGAGCGGTATAATAACTGCAAAGTGCAGTATCTCCCTGCCGAGAGGAATCTATTGGCAACAATCCCCAATTTGGAACGACTGGGCTACACCCGAGAGAACCTTCGTACGTTGGTGGATGATTGGTTTGAGCATAAAGATAGGTACAAATCCACCCGATTCTCAGTAAAGTTAGCAGACCTAGCTTTCGACTATCGCTACGATGAAGTAGGTATATTTAAAGACAAAGAACGCGATACCATTAGAGTTAATGGGGTCTCGATCGACCTGCAGAATGCCTCGAGTGGTCAACAGTCCGTCCTTCCGCTTCTCTTGATTGCTGAGGGGGTATGCGATTCGGTGTTAGGCACGAAACGAATGCTTAGCGTACAAGAAAAACGACATATTGAGCGCAAGATTAGCAAGGCTAAGGAGATCCTTCTTTCGATGCTAGATAGCATTCATCAATGGGCTGAGGACGAACAAACCGAGGAGTATAACTACTATCACCTAGAAGAAATCTGGAAAGACATTGGCTATAGCCCAATTTACAATCACACGCACCTAATTATAGAAGAGCCAGAGCAAAACCTCTACCCCAGTACGCAACGTAGCCTTACCAGCAGGCTTATAGAGCTTTTGCACCGCGATAAGCGCCCCCACACCCTTACCCTTACCACCCATAGTCTCTATATACTCTACGCGCTGAATAACTGCATGCTGGCCGGACTAGCTAAAGAGAAGGGAAACGAGGCGGGCATACCAGCACTGCTTAGTTCCTCGGCAATACACCCCAGTGAGGTTAGCCTCTGGGCAGTGGGGGATGGGAAAGTTCAGTCCTTGCAGAATCCGGAAGATGGCCTAATTCAGCAGAACGGCCTGAACGAGCAGCTCCGTGAAACGATGGACTACGTTTACGAACTCCTGCCACTGGCGATAGAACCCAAGATGTAAACATGAAGAAAAGCAACGTGCGCACCTTCACAGATGGGTGCATCTACATCATAGATTGGAAGGGCGGTGGGCTTGAACCTACGCCGAGCGCTGAAAAGCACAAGATGGGTTGCGTTGCCTATACAGCTATAGAAGAAGAGGATATTTGTTATGAGTGGGACTTTGTAAGGGTATACAATCCCAGCAATATCCATCTGGAATTCTTCCAACCTGAAACAAAGAAACAGGGCGTAAAGAAGTGCGATGGAGTTGTACAAACAACTACTGGTACCACCCTCCTCCTGGAGCTGAAGCATTGCAGGCTAGCAACGAGTAATGCAAAAGCACTTAGGAAACTCGGCGACAACAAGCCAAAGGCAGAGCAACAAATCATCTCGACTAAAAAGGCACTCCAACTCAGCGGGAGAGTATATGGACTTATAGCCCTACCCAGCATTCTAAGCTACTATCCATTGGGATTGAAACCACAAGAGGTACGGGCCTTTTACCAGGAGTATGGTATCATGCTAGATATCGGCGTGAGTGCCCGCTTCATGGGTAACGATAGGGTCTCTTTCACGGAAGGTTGAGTGGGTAGCAAAACTTAAACTCCGTACCTTGCACCCACCATAGCGCCGGGAGCCTACGGACAAACCGGAGTTTGTACAGCGGGTAGACGCAGCCGGAGCTTGTGAACAATCAGCTAGAGCAGACTGCCCTAGTGTTAGGGGGTACATAGCATTTCCCGCCAGTAGCTTCAAGCTTACTCTATAGGAGCTGCACACAGCAAATCCGCTCTGCATGCGCAAAAAACGGGGTGCACTACCCTCGGTAGTGCACCCCGTTCTATGGGTCGACGGCTGGGCTTACTTGCCCTCGCTGATGCAGCTCGTCGGGCAAACTGCTGCGCAAGAACCGCAGTCGGTGCAGAGGCTAGCGTCAATCTTATAGATATCGCCAGCGCTGATTGCTTCTACCGGGCACTCGGGTTGGCAGCTACCACATGCTACACACTCGTCGCTAATTACGTATGCCATTTTTCGTTCCTCCTTTTAGGGTTAACACTACTAACTATCTCTTAGGCACTGCAAAGATAGGGGGGCAGTACGAGCGGGCAAAACTTTTTCAGGAGGCCTCGCCTATTTGAAAATATAATCGCTTAAGAGGCGGGGTGAAAAACTTGTACTAGAGCGTTTTACAGGCTATTTTTAGCCTGTTTGTCTACGTGTAGGAATTTGTTTGGAAGGGGTTTATAGGGGCTGGTCGCTCCGCGATCTAGAGCAGGTCAGTGAGGTACTTCGCAGTATGACCCACACCCGCCCTGGCCAGCTCCTCCGGCGTGCCAGCGAAGAGGATCTGACCGCCCTTGGCCCCCGACTCCGGGCCGATGTCTATGAGGTGGTCGGCGTGCTTGATCACGTCCAGGTTATGCTCTATGACGATGACGGTATTTCCCCTGTCCACCAGCGAGTCGATCACCTCCAGGAGTAGGCGTATGTCCTCGAAGTGTAGGCCGGTTGTCGGCTCGTCTAGGATGTAGAGCGTCTTGCCCGAGGGTCGTTTCGCCAGCTCGGCCGCCAGGCGTACCCGCTGGGACTCCCCGCCGGAGAGCGTAGTGGAAGACTGGCCGAGCTTGATGTAGCCCAGCCCGACCGAGCATAGCGCCTCGAGCTTGCGGGATATGGAGGGAATCGCCTCGAAGAACTCCGCCGCCTGGGTGATCGTCATGTCCAGCACCTGCGAGATGGTGCGCCCCTTGTAGCGTACCGCTAGGGTCTCCCGATTGTAGCGTAGGCCGTGGCATTCAGAGCAGAGGACGTACACGTCGGGCAGGAAGTTCATCTCTATGGTCTCGTAGCCCCCACCCTTGCAGTTCTCGCAGCGCCCCCCCTTGATGTTGAAGGAGAAGCGCCCGGGTTTAAAGCCACGGATCTGCGCGTCTGGTGTCATGGAGAAGAGCTTGCGTATATCGGTGAATACGCCGGTATAGGTGGCGGGGTTGGAGCGTGGTGTGCGCCCGAGGGGGGATTGGTCCACCTGTATAACCTTGTCGATATGCTCGAGGCCCTCTATCCTATCGTAGGCCAGCGGGGGCTTATTCGATCGGTAGAAGGTCTGGCTGAGGATGGGCTGGAGGGTGTCGTTGACCAGGGTGGACTTACCGCTCCCCGATACGCCCGTTACGCAGATGAACTTCCCCAGGGGGAAGGCCGCATCCACCCGCTTGAGGTTGTTGCCCGAGGCACCGAATATCCGGAATACATTCCCATTCCCCTCCCGTCGCTCGGTGGGGACTTCTATGCACCTTTCGCCCTTGAGGTACTGGGCAGTTACGGAATTCGAGCTCAGTACCGCAGCGGGTTTGCCGGCTGCAACGACTTGCCCGCCATTCCGCCCCGCCTCCGGCCCCATATCTATGAGGTAGTCGGCCGAGCGCATCATGTCCTCATCATGCTCCACCACGATGATGGTGTTACCCATGTTGCGTAGGGTGTGGAGCGATTCGATGAGCCTGTCGTTGTCCCGGGGATGCAGGCCGATGGAGGGCTCATCGAGTATGTAGAGCACGTTGACCAGCCGGGTGCCAATCTGCGTGGCGAGCCGTATACGCTGGCTCTCCCCGCCCGATAGGGTGTTGGCCGGCCTCCCGAGCGAGAGGTAGCCCAGACCTACGTCTATAAGGAAGCCGAGTCGCGAGCGGATCTCCTTCAGTATCTCGTGGGCTACAACCCTGTTGGTGGCATCGAGCTTCTCCTCTATCCCCTCCGTCCAGCTTTGGAACTCGTCGAGCGCTAGGCTGCAGAGTTGGTGTATATCCAGGCCATCCACCCTGAAGCAGAGGGACTCCTCCTTGAGCCTTGCCCCCTGGCATACGGGGCAGGGCACGTCGGTCATCATGGCCTGTATATCGTCCGGTATCTCGTTCTTACGAGCATCCTCCCAGTAGTTATCCAGCAGGGGGATGAGCCCTGGGAAGCGTCGTCTTCCTCTGTGCACCTCGCTGATCGACACCTTACTGCCCAGCCGCTTTGGGTCGGTCCCCCAGAGGAATTCTGCCAGCTTCTCCTCCCCGAGGTTCTCCGGCGTAGCAGTCGCTTCGTAGCCGTTGCTCGTGAGCCATTTCTCAATGATTTCGTGCAGCTGCTGGAGCTTGGGCTTGTACTCTATGGCCTTCTGCAGTCCACCTTTCAGTAGCGGTGCCTGGGGCTTATGGATGAGCGTCGTGGGAGAGAAACCAAAGCGGTAGCCCAGGCCCCGGCAGGCAGGGCAGGCCCCGTAGGGGGAGTTGAAGGAGAAGGTGTGTGGCTCTGGCTTGGGGAGGGCAAAGCCGCTGTCAGGGCACATGAGCGTACGGCTATAGTAGCGCCCCTGCTCGGACTTCTCCGGATCCAGCGGGACGATGAAGACCTGATCGTCCCCGTAGTTGAGCGCCTCCACCAGCGCTTGGTGTAGCCGTTCCGGGCTATTCGCCTGCACCCGGAGCCGGTCCACCACGAGGTCTATATCGTGCGCAGCGTACCGCGAGAGGCCCATGTCGTCAGTGATGGGGCGTATCTCTCCGTCCACCCTCACGTTGAGGTAGCCCCGTGAGGCTAGCTGCGTGAACAGCTTCTCGTACTGCCCCTTCCGTCCTCGTACAAGGGGCACGCAGATGGCTATTTTCTCCTCTGCGAAATGCCGCACTACCTGCTCTACGATCTGCTCGCTGGTGTGCGCTTCCAGTATGCGGCCCGTGGCGGGGGAGTAGGCCGTGGCAACGCGGGAGTAGAGCAGGCGGAGAAAATCGTATATCTCGGTGATCGTCCCCACTGTCGACCGGCGGTTCTTCCCCGTCGTGCGTTGCTCTATCGCGATTACCGGCGACAGGCCGCCCACGTAGTCTACATCCGGCCTCTCCATCGCCCCCACGAACTGCCGTGCATAGGCGCTCAGGGTTTCCATGTAGCGGCGTTGCCCCTCGGCGTAGATCACATCGAAGGCCAGGGAGGACTTCCCGCTGCCGCTAAGCCCAGTGATAACGGTCAGGCCGTCCCGGGGGATGGTAACCGATACGTTCTTCAGGTTATGTACCCTCGCCCCCTCTACAACGAGGAATTCCTCCTCGTTGACGGTTTGCGTGCTGATGCTTGCTGCTATATCTTCGTGCGCCATGGGGCTATTGGGTTCTGTCTGTATCATCCATGAGCTTGATGGTGTACATCGCTCCCGAGTCTACCGGTAGCATATTTGTACGTAGCCATGGGTTGAGCCACTTGAGTAGCTTGTAGTTCGCCCCCCGCTTTTGGGCGAAGGCCGCCAGGTTATCAATCGTGGAGTCCACCTCCAGCCGCTGGAAGCTGCGGGGGCTATAGCGCTTCTCCTGGGCGATGCTAAAGCCGTACTTCTCGGGGTACTCCAGGATGAGCTTAAAGGCGAGAATCCTGAAGACGTATCGCCCCGTCTCTGGGCCTAGGAGCAGGTTGTAGTAGTCAGTCTCCAGCTGCTTGTCCGACTGGCGGGCGACGCCACCTCTACCCATATTGTAGCTTGCGGCCGCCACGGTCCATGAGCCGAAGCGCTCGTGCGACTCCCTGAGGAATTGGCAAGCGGCGCGCGTGGCTTTCTCTATGTGGTATCGTTCGTCTACATTCTCGTTCACCTCCAGACCGTACTCTCTAGCTGTAGGTGCAAGGAATTGCCATAGCCCGACGGCTCTGGAGGGCGAAACCGCCAGCTCGTCGAGCGTGCTCTCCGCCACGGCCAGGTACTTGAAGTCGGTGGGTACGCCCTCTTCCTTCAGGATGGGTTCTATGATGGAGAAGTAGCGCGGGGCCTTCTTCAGCAGTAGGGTGATGCGAGAATGCCAGTTGGCCGCTAGGCACAGCTCGTAGTCCAGGCTCTCTCGCACGTCTATCCTATCGAGGGGGACTTTCTCCCCCGCAAAGGACAGGGCTTCCGGTATGAGGGGGGCATTGACGGTGTGGGTCGCAGGGGGATCAGTCTTCACGAACTTCGGCGAGGTGGGCGCACACGCCGCTAGCAGCAAGGCAAGGAGTACATAGAGAATTTGTTTCACTTCGCAAAGGTAGGAAATCCAAGGGAATACATGCAATACCCCTCCCTCCCCGCAGTACTATTGAGCCAGCACCCCGCCTTGCTACGCACTACCGCGCAAGGATCCGTAGGCATAGCGGCTTGCCGCATGCCTATATAGGCTGGCATACTGAACTTGGTCGCATACCTACGTTTTTAGCGTGCCTAGATGCGTTGTGTGCCTAAATACCCCCAGCGCCAAGCAATACCCCGTCTTGCTACGCACTACCGCGCAACGGTCCGTAGGCATAGCGGCTTGCCGCATGCCCATATTGGCCGCATGCCGAAATCCGCACGCCATCCACCCATCCCCGAAATCGCCCCTTTTCTAAGCCGTAATTCTCGCTACCACTCCCTACCCGCGTGCCGCCGGGGCTGGCAGGATACGCCCCGCCACGAACTGCGGTACTATCGGCGTACTGTCCACCTGGAAGCAGTCCTCGAAGGAGTCCAGCACCCCGATGTTCTCCAGCCGCTTCCTGTGGGTTACCCGCTGTACGTAGCCCAGTAGGTCGGACTCCGCATTGCGCCATAGGTCGAGGGCGGCATTGGTCGGGTCGTCGAAAACGGAGTACTCGCCCGAGGCTAGCAGCCGTTTAGCCAGCGCGCCAGCAAAGAGCGTATCCTCCAGGTTGAACTGTCCCTTCCATCCCGAGCACACCAGCACCAGGTCGGCATCCGCCTGCCTACTGAGGTACTCCGCAAGGGGAGTGAGGTTGGTAAACGCCCCGATTAGTACCGTACGCGCCCTACCCGTTGAGGTGATGGCGCGCGTCCCGTTCGTCGTCGAATAGACAATCTCCTGCTCCTTTACCCGTTCGGGGGTGAATTCCGAAGGGGAGTTGCCGAAGTGGGCGAAGTCCAGCTTTGCCCCATCGCGCTCGGAGGCCACCAGGTAGCCCCGCTCGCTATAGCTCCTGGCCTCCTCGCGGGTTGCCACAGGGATGATGCACTCCGCCCCGTTGGCCAGGGCGGTGCACATGCAGGTGGTGGCCCGGAGGATGTCAATTACAACCACCTGCTTCTCCTCTAGCTCTACGAGGGGAAGCAGGGCTGTCGAGAGAACCGTCTGGATGGAGTACTTCATATCTTACCCAGTATGCCTAGCTTGCCTTGTATATCGGGAGTTTGACGGTTACGGCCTTGAGCTTCTTCCCGCGAACCTCGATGTATATCTCCGTCCCCGCCTTGGCGAAGGCCGACTGTACGTAGCCCATGCCGATGCCCCTCTTCATCATGGGCGACATCGTGCCGGAGGTTACCTCTCCGATGGCCTGCCCCTCAGCGTCCACTATCCTATAGTGCTGGCGGGGGATGCCTCGCTCCAGCATCTCGAAGCCCACAAGGCGACGGGCTGGCTTGTCGGCCTTCATCCGCTCGATTACCTCCCGCCCGATAAGGCCCTTCTTGTCCTCGGTGAGTTTGGTAATCCAGCCCAAGCCCGCCTCGATGGGGCATGTATCCTCCTCTATATCGTGCCCGTAGAGACAGAAGCCCATCTCTAGGCGAAGAGTGTCGCGAGCACCTAGCCCCGCGGGCATAATGCCGAACTCCTCGCCGGCCTCCATGAGCGCATCCCAGAGCCTGGGGAGATCCCCGTTGGCAACGTAGATCTCGCAACCACCAGCACCCGTGTAGCCCGTGATGGACACGATGGCATCCTTAATGCCCGCCACATCGGCCTTCTTGAAGGTGTAGAAGCCCAGCTCCTCCACTGGCGAGTCGGTCAGCTTCTGCACCACCTTCATGGCCAGTGGCCCCTGTACGGCCACCTGACCCATCTCGCCCGAGGCATCGTAGATTTCCCGCCCAGCCTCCAGGCCGAACTTCTTGCCCTGCGCGGTTACCCACGCCCAGTCCTTCTCTATGTTGCCCGCGTTGACCACCAGCAGGAAGGTCTCCCCGTCTACTCGGTAGGTCAGGAAGTCATCCTTTATCCCGCCCTTCTCGTTCGGGAAGCAGGCGTACTGCACCTGGCCATCCACTAGCTTCGACACATCGTTCGAGCTGATGGTCTGGAGGAATTCTATGGCCTTTGGGCCCTTCACCCAG